>NZ_JBEYVO010000003.1:0-144126 GCF_040644055.1 Streptomyces sp. NPDC047043 | reverse complement strand
CGACCGCCGGCGCACTACACAAGGAAGGACGGCCACGGCCAATACCAACGGGCACGATCAGCGGCGGGGCACCACTGGAGCGGCGCCCCCACCGGCAGGTGTCAGCGCTCCTCGACCGGCACGAAGTCGCGCTCGACCACGCCCGTGTAGATCTGGCGGGGGCGGCCGATGCGGGAGCCGGGCTCCTTGATCATTTCGTGCCACTGGGCGATCCAGCCCGGGAGGCGGCCGAGGGCGAACAGGACCGTGAACATCTCGGTCGGGAAGCCCATGGCGCGGTAGATCAGGCCGGTGTAGAAGTCGACGTTCGGGTAGAGGTTGCGCGAGACGAAGTAGTCGTCCGAGAGCGCGTGCTCCTCCAGCTTGAGCGCGATGTCCAGCAGCTCGTCGGACTTGCCGAGGGCCGAGAGGACGTCGTGCGCCGCCGCCTTGATGATCTTGGCGCGCGGGTCGAAGGACTTGTACACCCGGTGGCCGAAGCCCATCAGGCGGACGCCGTCCTCCTTGTTCTTCACCTTGCGGATGAAGGAGTCGACGTCGCCGCCGTTGGCCTGGATGCCCTCGAGCATCTCGAGCACGGACTGGTTGGCGCCGCCGTGCAGCGGGCCCCAGAGCGCGTTGATGCCGGCCGAGATCGACGCGAACATGTTCGCCTGGGACGAGCCCACCAGACGGACCGTCGACGTCGAACAGTTCTGCTCGTGGTCGGCGTGCAGGATGAGGAGCTTGTCCAGGGCCGAGACGACGACCGGGTCGAGCTCGTACTCCTGCGCCGGGACCGAGAAGGTCATCCGGAGGAAGTTCTCGACGTAGCCGAGGTCGTTGCGCGGGTAGACGAACGGGTGACCGATCGACTTCTTGTACGCGTACGCCGCGATCGTCGGAAGCTTGGCGAGCAGACGGATCGTCGAGAGGTTGCGCTGCTTCTCGTCGAAGGGGTTGTGGCTGTCCTGGTAGAAGGTGGACAGCGCGGAGACGACCGACGACAGCATGGCCATCGGATGGGCGTCGCGCGGGAAGCCCTTGTAGAAGTTCTTGACGTCCTCGTGCAGCAGGGTGTGCTGCGTGATGTCGTTCTTGAACACGGAGAGCTCGTCGACGGTCGGAAGCTCACCGTTGATCAGCAGGTAGGCGACCTCCAGGAACGTCGAGCGCTCGGCGAGCTGCTCGATCGGGTAGCCGCGGTACCGGAGGATCCCCGCCTCGCCGTCGAGGTAGGTGACGGCGGATTTATAGGCGGCGGTGTTCCCGTAACCGCTGTCCAGGGTCACCAGCCCGGTCTGGGCGCGGAGCTTCCCGATGTCGAAGCCCTTGTCGCCGACGGTGCTGTCGATCACCGGGTAGGTGTACTCGCCGTCGCCGTACCGCAGTACTACAGAGTTGTCGCTCACGTCTTCCCTCACCGACGTAGTGCCTCATCTTCGAGGTTGCCCTGACTGTCTCTACCTTCCCCCAATTGGCTCAGGAGAGTGCACTCGGGGTCGACCATCGGGCCTATCGGCGGCACTGAGTGCCGCCAACTTGCTCATCCTGCCCCCTTGATTCCCCATCCGGAAGTGCTCTGTGACCTTCGCGACTCATTTGATCGATCATTTTTTGTGATCCCTGCCTCAGCCCTGCGCCTCACACCTCAAGGAGGCCTGGTGAGAGCCGGAAGTCGAGTGCGGTGCAACGCCGTCCGGCCGACACCGTGCGCACCGCCTGGCCGATCGCCTTGCGCGAGCCGACGAGCACGACAAGCTTCTTGGCGCGGGTGACCGCCGTGTAGAGCAGGTTCCGCTGGAGCATCATCCAGGCGCCGGTGGTGACCGGGATCACCACTGCCGGATATTCGCTCCCCTGGGAGCGGTGAATGGTCACCGCGTATGCGTGCGCCAGCTCGTCCAGTTCGTCGAATTCGTACGGCACCTCCTCGTCCTCGTCGGTCAGCACCGTGAGGCGCTGGTCGACCGGGTCGAGTGAGGTGACTACGCCCACGGTGCCGTTGAAGACACCGTTCTTTCCCTTCTCGTAATTGTTGCGAATCTGGGTGACCTTGTCGCCGACGCGGAAGACCCGGCCGCCGAACCGCTTCTCCGGCAGGTCCGGGCGGCCGGGTGTGATGGCCTGCTGGAGCAGGCCGTTGAGGTTGCCGGCGCCGGCGGGGCCCCTGTGCATGGGCGCGAGCACCTGGACGTCCCGGCGTGGGTCGAGGCCGAACTTGGCCGGAATACGACGGGCGGCCACGTCCACGGTGAGCCGGCCGGCCTCCTCGGTGTCGTCCTCGACGAAGAGGAAGAAGTCCTTCATGCCGTCGGTGACCGGGTGCTGCCCGGCGTTGATCCGGTGCGCGTTGGTGACGACGCCGGACTGCTGGGCCTGGCGGAACACGCGCGTGAGGCGCACCGCGGGGATGGGACTGCCGTCCACGAGCAGGTCCCTCAGCACCTCGCCCGCGCCCACGCTGGGCAACTGGTCGACATCCCCCACGAACAACAGATGCGCCCCCGGCGGGACCGCCTTCACCAGTTTGTTGGCGAGCAGCAGGTCCAGCATGGAGGCCTCGTCGACGACCACCAGGTCGGCCTGGAGCGGGCGGTCCTTGTCGTACGCCGCGTCGCCGCCGGGCTTGAGCTCCAGCAGGCGGTGGACGGTGGAGGCCTCGGCGCCCGTGAGCTCGGCGAGGCGCTTGGCGGCACGGCCGGTGGGGGCGGCGAGGACGACGCGCGCCTTCTTCGCCCGCGCCAGCTCCACGATCGACCGGACCGTGAAGGACTTGCCGCAGCCGGGGCCGCCGGTCAGGACGGCCACCCTCTTGGTGAGCGCCAGCTTGACGGCGGCCTCCTGCTCGGGGGCGAGATCGGCGCCGGTGCGGGCCTTGAGCCAGCCGAGCGCCTTGTCCCAGGCCACGTCGTGGAAGCCGGGCATCCGGTCCTCGTCGGTGCGCAGGAGGCGCAACAGCTGGGCGGAGAGGGAGAGTTCGGCACGGTGGAAGGGGACGAGGTAGACGGCGGTGACCGCTTCCCCGTGCTCCCCGGGCACCTTCTCCCGCACGGCACCGGGGTCCTCGCCGTCCTCGGGAGGTGCGGCCAGTTCGGCGAGGCACTCGATGACCAGACCCGTGTCGACCTGCAGCAGCTTCACCGCGTCGGCGATCAGCCGCTCCTCGGGGAGATAGCAGTTGCCCTGGTCGGTGGCCTGCGACAGGGCGTACTGCAGGCCGGCCTTCACGCGCTCCGGGCTGTCGTGCGGGATGCCGACGGACTGGGCGATCTTGTCGGCGGTGAGGAAGCCGATGCCCCAGACGTCGGCGGCGAGGCGGTACGGCTGGTTCTTGACGACGGAGATCGAGGCGTCGCCGTACTTCTTGTAGATCCGGACGGCGATGGACGTGGACACCTCCACCGTCTGGAGGAAGAGCATGACCTCCTTGATCGCCTTCTGTTCCTCCCAGGCGTCGGCGATCTTCTTGGTGCGCTTCGGGCCGAGGCCGGGGACCTCGATCAGCCGCTTCGGCTCCTCCTCGATGATCTGGAGGGTGTCCAGGCCGAAGTGCTGGGTGATGCGGTCGGCGAAGACGGGTCCGATGCCCTTGACGAGACCCGAGCCGAGGTAGCGGCGGATGCCCTGGACGGTGGCCGGCAGGACGGTCGTGTAGTTCTCGACGGTGAACTGCTTGCCGTACTGCGGGTGCGAGCCCCAGCGGCCCTCCATCCGCAGGGACTCCCCCACCTGGGCGCCGAGCAGCGCGCCGACGACCGTGAGGAGGTCGCCGCCGCCCCGGCCGGTGTCGACGCGCGCGACCGTGTAGCCGTTCTCCTCGTTGGCGTAGGTGATGCGTTCGAGTACGCCTTCGAGTACGGCCAGTCGCCGTTCACCCGTGGGGTTCCCCGCCTGTTGAGCCATGATCCGACGGTACCGGTGGGGTCTGACACAGCGGAACGAAGAGGGTGTCCCGGGGCAGGGCGGCCGGGACGTCCTCACGCGTGGCCAGGGCCGCGACGGCGGCCAGGTGGCCCAGGCGCAGGCCGGCTTCGGGGGTACGGCCTTCGAGGAGGGCCGCCAGGTAACCGGCGGCGAAGGCGTCGCCGGCGCCCACCCGTTCGACGATCCGGGCGTCCGGGGCGGGGACGAAGGCCTCGGTGCCGTCGGCGCCGTACGCCGTCGCGCCGTACCCGGCGTCCTTGACGACGAGGGTCCGGCCGGGGCCGAGCAGGTCGCGGACGTCTGCGGGGGTGCGGGTGCCCCACAGCGTCTCGGCCTCGTCGCGTCCGACGAACACCAGGTCGGCGGCGCGGGCCAGTCCGAGGAGTACGGGGGCCGCGTCCTTCGGTCGGTCCCGCCACAGGGACGGGCGGTGGTTGACGTCGAAGGAGATCAGCGGCCCGGGGACGGCGCGGCGGACAACGAGGTGGGTGAGCAGTTCGGCGCAGCTGTCCGAGAGGGCAGCGGTGATCCCAGAGAGGTGCAGGACCCGGGCCCGGTGGAGCAACGGCAGGGCGGCCACAGACGGGTCCATGGCGGAGGCGGCCGAGCCGCGGCGGTAGTAGTGGACGCCGGTGCCGTCGGCGCCGGGGTCCTTGAAGTAGACGCCGGTCGGCCGCTCGACGTCGGTCCGGGCGGCGGAGACGTCCACGCCGCGGCCGGCCAGGTCGTCGAGGACGCGCCGGCCGAGCGGATCGTCGCCCACCCGGCCCAGCCAGGCCGCGCGGTGCCCGAGGGCGACCAGGGCGCAGGCCACGTTGGACTCGGCGCCGCCGACGGAGAGGGCAAGGATTGTCTGGTGGGCGAGGGGGTGGGCGGCGTCGGCAGGACCCAGCACGGCCATGGTCTCGCCGACGCAGACCACGTCCACGCCACAACCGCCATCGGCGCAATCGCCCCTCATGTGTCCAGAACCCGGTGCAGGAACTGCTGCGTGCGCTGCTGGGCCGGGTTTCCGAACACCTGCTCAGGCGGGCCCTGTTCGAGGACGACACCGCCGTCCATGAATACGACGCGGTCGGCGGTGTCCTTGGCGAAGCGCATCTCGTGGGTGACGACGACCATGGTCATGCCGTCCTCGGCGAGGGAGCGCATGACACCGGTGACCTCGCCTACGAGTTCGGGGTCGAGGGCGGAGGTCGGCTCGTCGAAGAACATGATCGCGGGGTCCATGGCGAGCGCGCGGGCGATGGCGACGCGCTGCTGCTGGCCGCCGGAGAGCTGGGCGGGATAGGAGTCGGCCTTCTCGGAGAGCCCGACCCGCTTCAGGGCCGCCCGGCCACGCTCCTCGGCCTCCGCGCGGGAGAGCCCCCGCACCTTGAGCAGGGCGAGGGTGACGTTGCCGAGGGCGGTCTTGTGCGGGAACAGGTTGAACTGCTGGAAGACCATGCCCACATGGCCGAAGATCTCGGGGGCGCGCTTGCGGTCGTGCAGCGGTACGCCGTTCACCCAGACCTCACCGCTGTCGGCGCGCTCCAGGTCGCACATGATGCGCAGCAGGGTGGACTTGCCGGAGCCGCTGGCGCCGATGAGGACGACGACCTCGCCCGGCTCCACGTCGATGTCGACGCCCTTGAGGACCTCCAGGTCGCCGAAGCGCTTGTGCACGCCGGAGAGGGAGATCCGGGCGGCGGCCACCGCCTTCTGCTGTGCGGCGGGATCGGTGATCATCATGCGGTGACGGCCTTTCGCTCCATGTGCCGCACGAGGAGCGACAGCGGGTAGCAGATGACGAAGTAGAGGACGGCGACGGCGACGTACGAGGTCGCCGGGTCGCCCATGCGGTCGATGACGGCCTGGCCCTGGCGGACCAGTTCGACGTAGCCGATGACCACGGCGATGGAGGTGTCCTTGATCAGGGAGAGGTACTGGCCGACCAGCGGCGGCAGGACGATCGCCCGGGTCTGGGGCAGTACGACGCTCACGAACGTCCGCCCCCGGCTCAGCCCCAGCACCCGCGCCGCCTCCCACTGGCCGCGCGGCACCGCCTCGATGCCGGCCCGGAAGATCTCGGCGATGTAGGCGCCCTGGTAGAGGGTGAGGGCGAGCAGGGCGGCGCCGAAGATGGTGATTCCGAAGCCGCTCAGGTAGGCGGCGCCGAAGTAGATGAACAGCATCTGGATGAGCAGCGGGGTGCCGCGGAAGACCTCCAGATAGCCACGGGCGAACTGGGCCAGCACCGGGACGCGGCTGGTGCGGATCGCGGCGACGACCAGGCCGAGGAGCGTACCGGTGGCGATCGCGGCGAGCGAGAGCAGGACGGTGGCCCACAGCCCGGAGAGGTACAGCTCGCGGTTGGACCAGATGACGGACCAGTCCATCTCAGACCTCCTTCGGGGCGGGCCGGGCGGCCACCAGACGTCGTACGGCACTCAGCGCACGCGGCCGCGCGGCGGGCCGCAGCGGGGGCTTGAAGGCGACGCGGCCGACGAGCCCTGCCACCACGACCACCGCGTTGGTGAGGATCAGGTAGAGCACGGCGGCGATCCCGAAGACCTGGACGGTCAGCAGGGTGCGGGAGTTGATGACCATGGAGGTTCCGGTCAGTTCGGGCACCGAGATGGCGGACAGCAGGGACGAGCCGAGGATGATCTGCACCAGCTGGTTGACGACGGCCGGGTAGACGTTGCGCAGCGCCTGCGGCAGTACGACGTGCGCGAAGGTTCGGACCGGGCTGAGAGCGAGCACCCGGGCGGCCTCGCGCTGGCCGCGCGGGACGGCCTGGATGCCGGCGCGGAAGATCTCGGTGAGGTACGCGCCGACGTTCACGCCGAGGGCGAGTACGCCCGCCTGCACCGGGCTCAGCCGGAGGCCGGCCGAGGGGAGTGCGAAGTAGGCGACGAACATCTGCAGCAGTACGGGGGTGTTGCGGATGACCTCGACGTAGACGGCGGCGGGCGCGCGCAGCACGAGGAGGCGGGATCCGCGGGCGAGTGCGCCGAGCAGACCGAGGGCTGAGGCGAGCACGAAGGCTTCCAGCGACAGTCTCAGGGACAGCCAGGCGGCGTCCAGATACGTGGGCCAGTCCCGGAGGGCGTAGCTCCAGTCGACGAACATGGGACTCCTCCCGGGGCAGCGGGAAGGACCCCGCCGCCCGGCCGGGACTCAGTAGGACGGGTCGAGCGGGTAGGGGCGGCTGACGCCGAACCACTTCTTGTAGAGGTCGGCGGCCTGCCCGGAGGTGTTGAACTCCCGCAGCCACGTGTTGACCCACTGCAGCCAGGTGGCGTCGCCGAGCGGCACGCCGATGCCGTTGTACTCCAGCGGCACCACGGAGTCCTTGGTGACCTTCAGTGAGGGGTCCTGCTTGGCCTGGTAGTTGAGGAAGTTGGAGTCCTCGACCATCGCGTCGGCCTGGCCCTGCTTCACCGCGAGGACGGCGGCGGAGGAGGTGTCGTACTCCTGGATCTTCGCCTTGGGGTTGCCGGCCGTGACGGCATCGCCGTTGGTGGAGCCCTTGGTGACGGCGACCGTCTTGCCGGTGAGGTCCTTGAGGGCGTTGATGCCGCTGGACTTCTTCACCAGCAGCACCTCGCCCGCGACGATGTACGGATCGCTGAAGGCGACCTGCTTCGCCCGCTCGGCCGTGGTGGTGAAGTTGCAGACCACCGCGTCGACCTTCTTGGTCTGCAGGTTCGGGATGCGGTTGGCGGAGGTGGTGTCGACGATGTGCACCTTGACGCCGAGCGCGGTGGCCATGGCGGTGGCCACGTCGACGTCGAAGCCCTGCGGCTTGTTGCTCTTGTCCATCGAGCCGAACGGCGGGAACGTCAGGCAGCTGGCCACGTTGAGGGTGCCGCGCTTGATGACGTCCTGGAGCGTGGAGGACTGCCGGCCGGAGGCCGTGCCGGAGGTACCGGCGGAGGCGGACGTGCAGGCGGACAGGGATGCGACAGCGGTCACACCGATACAAATCGCCATTAGGTTGCGGGTACCGTGACGAAGTCTCATCACATGAGTTCCCTTCCAGGAGGGTGCGAGGGGGAGGCGGGGCGGGGACTAAAAAACGAGTGTTCTGCAATGCAAAACTGCGTTTCGCATTGCGTTGCGGAGAAATTAGCCCCGACCCTCAGAGCCGTCAACGGTGGATTTCAATATGTAACATTCAGTTTTGCAATGCAGTACGGTAAGGTGCGCCGCGTGACCCCAGACGCCCCGGACGCCCCCGAACCCCGCCGCAACTCCTCGTCCTCCCTGCGGCGCGCGCTGAGCATCCTGATGTACCTGGCCGAGGACGACGGCCACCCCCATGGCACGTCCCTCACCGACCTCGCCACCGGTCTCCAGCTGAGCAAGAGCACGGTGTTGCGTCTCCTGGCCCCCCTGCGGGACACCCGCCTGGTCGACCAGGACCCGGAGAACGGCCACTACCGGCTCGGCCCGCAGAACGCTCTACTCGGGCAGGTCTACCTGGAGCGGCTGGACATCCGGCGCACGGCGTCACCCCTGCTGCACCGGCTCGCCCAGGAGGCGCGCGAGGCCGTGCACCTGGTCAGCTTCGACCCGCCGGAGATCGTCTACATCGACAAGGTGGAGAGCCCGCAGGCCGTACGCATGCACTCCCGCGTGGGCGGGCGCCAGCCGGCGTACTGCACGGCGACCGGCAAGGCGTTCCTCGCGCACGCGGCCGACGAGACCCTCGACAAGGTGATCGCGGCCGGCCTCCCCGCCCGCACGCCGGCCACGATCACGTCCCCGGAAGGGCTCCGCGCCGACCTCGCCGTGATCCGCGAGCGCGGCTACGCCATCGACGACGTGGAGAACGAACTCGACATCCGCTGCGTGGCCGCGCCGGCTTTCAACCACGCGGGCATGGTCGTCACGGCGATCAGCATCTCGGGCCCCGCGTCTCGGGTGACCCATGACCGGCTACCGGAGATCGGGCGCCGGGTGACGGAGACTGCGCAGGAGCTCACGGACCTGCTGGGCGGGGTGGCACCGACGCCTTGACTCGTATCAGGGTCGGGGGCGGGGGTGCTTCTTCAGGGCTTCGAGGAACGTGGTGAAGGAGGGGGCGGGGAAGGTGAGGGTGGCTCGGGTGGGGGCCTTTGAGTCGCGGACGGCGGTGTGGGTGGGGGTGGTGGCTATCTCCACGCACTCGTTGCCGTCGCCGGGGCCCGAGTAGGACGACTTCCGCCAATTGTCCATGGGGACCTCACAGTTCCTTCGTCAGCCTGTGGATGAACTCGCGCGACTGTTCGGGGTCGAGTGACGCGTCCTCCACTTTACGAAAGCCCGTTCGGTACGTGTTGAGCTGGGCCTCGGAATCCATGAAGGCCGAGCCGTGCAGCGCGTCGCGGACGACCGTGTCCAGCTTGGGCACGGGGCCGCCCACGTACGTCATCGTGCTTGCGGCACTGGCAAAACCGTCTAGGTCGAAGGGGATGACACGAACGGTGATGTGGTCCGCTTCGGAAAGCTCAACAAGCCGGGCCAGTTGGGCCCTTGAGACGGCTCGGTCACTGACCCTGATCCGGAGGGCCGCTTCGTGGATCACCGCCTCGTACGGGATAGTGAACTGCTGGCGCGCCTTTCGATGCTGGATGCGCAACTCGACCTCTTCGCTGGTGAGTTCGGGCAGCCTGGACCGGAAGACGGCACGGGAATAGTCCTCGGTCTGCAACAGGCCGGGCACGTACAGGATGGCCACGTGCCGCTGGAACCGGGCGTGGTGCTCCAACTCGGAGAGGTCCAGGAACGGCGTGGGCAGCAGGCCCCGGTACTCCTCCCACCACCCCCGTGTGCGGTCGGTGGCCATCGCGACCAGGGCGTTGATGAACTCCTCATCCGTACAGGCGTAGTGGGACGCGAGGCGCCGGATCCTCTGCTCGCTGACCCCCGCGAGCGCGGACTCGATGTGAGTGATCTGAGCAGGACTCACACCGAGCAGTGACGCCGCCTGGCGGGAGGTGAAGCCCGCAGCCTCACGGAGCTTGCGCAACTCGGTCGCCAGGCGCAGCTGACGTGCCGTCGGTTCGCGCCTCTTCACCATCGAACGACCCTTCTTTGCAGCAGCGGATTACGCGATCAGCTTGCCACGTCCCTACATTTAGATCTACCGTCAGTGACGAGACGCACACTCTGCGGAAGTGCACCGCTCCGTCCTGCCCTGCCCGAGTGACGACGGTTGCGGCGATGCCACCGCCACCAACCCCCCACCACCCAACCGGAGTTGACGCATGCCCGAAACCACCCCAGAACCCTGGGAGTACTGCCTCTCCATCCCCAACGACCCGCGCGCCGTCACCATCAGTCGCCGCACCCTCCGTCTGATCCTCACCGCGCACGGACTGATCGGTCTCGTCGACGTCGCCGAACTGCTCGCCACCGAGCTGGTCACCAACGCCGTACGGCATACGAAGGGGCCGGCTGCATTGCGCGTGCGCTGGGCGCCGCCGGGGACGTTGCGGCTCGGGGCGTGGGACGCGGACCCCGAACCGCCCGAGCCGCCCGTGCCGTTGGCGCGGCTCGGCGAGGCGGAGGACGGGCGAGGACTGGTGCTGGTGCGGGCCTGCTCCGACCTGTGGGGCTGGCACCCGCTGTCGAGGCACGGCAACCGGGGGAAGTACGTGTGGTGCGAACTTGCGGCGGCACAGGTCGAACCGCAGGCCGCGTGACGACAGTGGATACGACCGACCGGCAGCGGCGGGCACGCTTTCAGGCGTCCGCCGCAGGCCGGGCGGCGCTCGATCGCGTCACGTCCGGCCTGAGCCGGCCCTCTCGCGCATAGGCCCCGCCGCCACCTCGGCTCCACCCCATCCCGCTTCATCACGATCCGGTTTCGGGATGTGGTTGAGGGCTTGATTAAGAGATGTGTAATCGATTCCAATCCTCCTGCACGAGTCGTGTAATCGATTCCACGAGGAGGTGGAGCGGCGATGGCGAGCATCAAGGACGTCGCTGCCGAGGCGGGGGTCTCCGTCGCCACGGTCTCGCGCGTCCTGAACGACCATCCGTCGGTCAGTGCCGACGCACGCGCGCGTGTGCTGACCGCAGTCGAGGCGCTGGGCTACCGTCCGAACGCCGTCGCCCGTTCCCTGCGGACCGACCAGACCCACACCCTCGGCCTGGTCATCAGCGACGTGATGAACCCCTACTTCACCGAACTGGCCCGCTCCGTCGAGGAGGAGGCCCGCGCGCTCGGCTACAGCGTCATCATCGGCAACGCCGACGAGCGGCCCGACCTGCAGGACCATCACGTACGGAACCTGCTGGACCGCCGTATCGACGGGCTGCTGGTCTCCCCCACGGACGGCGGCTCGCCGCTGATGCTGGACGCCGTACGGGCCGGGACGCCCATGGTGTTCGTCGACCGGTGGATCCCGGGTGTCGACGTGCCGGTGGTGCGGGCGGACGGAGAGGCGGCCGTACGGGATCTCGTCGCGCATCTGCACGGGCTGGGGCACCGGCGGCTCGCGATCATCGCGGGGCCGGCGGCCACCACGACCGGGCGGGAGCGTGTCGAGGCCTTCCGGGAGGCGCTCGGCGCGTACGGCCTCGAACTGCCCGAGGCCTACACGGGCCAGGGCGACTTCCAGGCCGAGAGCGGGCGGCGGGTCACCGAGGGGTTCCTCGACCTGCCCGAGCCGCCCGAGGTCGTCTTCGCCGCCGACAACCTGATGGCGCTCGGCGCGCTGGACGCCGTACGCGCGCGTGGACTGCGCGTACCGGACGACATCGCACTGGCCGCGTTCGACGACATCCCGTGGTTCGTGCACACCGATCCGCCGATCACCGCGATCGCCCAGCCCACGGGCGAGCTGGGCCGGGCCGCCGTACGGGCCCTGGTCGACCGCATCGAGGGACGGCCCCCCAAGTCCGTCACCCTCCCCGCCCGGCTCGTCGTACGCCGCTCGTGCGGCGAGTCACCGGCTTCTCGAGAGCCCTCTTGAGAGCCGTCCCCGTAATGAACAGGAGCCAGACGTGAGCAACGCGGACGAGTTGCTGCGCATCGAGGGCATACGGAAGACCTTCCCGGGCGTGGTCGCGCTGGACGGCGTCGACTTCGATCTGCGCCGGGGCGAGGTGCATGTGCTGCTCGGTGAGAACGGCGCGGGCAAGAGCACCCTCATCAAGATGCTCTCCGGCGCCTACACCCCCGACGCCGGGCGGATCCTGGTGGGCGGCGAGGAGGTGCGCATCCATGGTGCGCAGGACTCCGAGCGCCTCGGGATCGCCACCATCTACCAGGAGTTCAATCTCGTACCGGACCTCACGGTCGCCGAGAACATCTTCCTGGGGCGGCAGCCGCGCCGCTTCGGGGTGATCGACCGGAAGACGATGGAGGCCGACGCCGAGGTCCTGCTGAAGCGCGTCGGCGTGAACGTGTCGCCACGCGCGCGTGTGCGTGAACTCGGCATCGCGCGGCTGCAGATGGTCGAGATCGCGAAGGCGCTGAGCCTGGACGCGCGCGTGCTGATCATGGACGAGCCGACCGCCGTGCTCACCTCGGAAGAGGTGGAGAAGCTCTTCGCGATCGTGCGTTCGCTGCGCGAGGACGGCGTCGGGATCGTCTTCATCACGCATCACCTGGAGGAGATCGCCGCCCTGGGAGACCGGGTCACGGTGATCCGCGACGGCAAGTCCGTCGGACAGGTGCCCGCTTCCACGCCCGAGGACGAGCTCGTACGGCTCATGGTGGGACGGTCGATCGAGCAGCAGTACCCCCGTGAACAGCCCGAGAAGGGCGCCGCGCTGCTCACCGTCGAGGGGCTGACCCGCGACGGTCTCTTCCACGACGTGAGCTTCGAGGTGCGCGCCGGCGAGGTCGTCGGGATCGCGGGGCTGGTCGGTGCCGGCCGTACGGAGGTCGTGCGGGCCGTGTTCGGGGCCGATCCGTACGACAAGGGGGCCGTGAAGGTCTCCGGGGCGTCTCTGAGGGGCCACGACGTGGGCGCCGCGATGGCGGCCGGCCTCGGGCTGATCCCCGAGGACCGCAAGGGTCAGGGCCTGCTCCTGGACGCGTCCGTCGAGGAGAACCTGGGTCTGGTGACGCTGCGTTCGGCCACGCGCGCGGGGCTCGTCGACCTCAAGGGACAGCGGGAGGCCGCCGCCCGGATCGCCGAGCAGCTCGGCGTGCGGATGGCCGGACTCGGCCAGCACGTACGGACGTTGTCCGGCGGCAACCAGCAGAAGGTCGTGATCGGCAAGTGGCTGCTCGCCGACACCAAGGTGCTGATCCTCGACGAGCCGACGCGCGGTATCGACGTCGGCGCCAAGGTCGAGATCTACCAGCTGATCAACGAACTCACGGCCGCCGGGGCCGCCGTACTGATGATCTCCAGCGATCTGCCCGAGGTGCTCGGCATGAGCGACCGGGTGCTGGTGATGGCCCAGGGCCGGATCGCGGGCGAACTCTCCGCCGACGAGGCCACCCAGGACGCCGTCATGTCCCTCGCCGTGAGCACCCCTACCACCGAACTGGAGGCCACCCGTGGCCGCTGACACGCTCAAGAGCACGACGGGCGCGAGTGGCGCCCCGGGGCTTCGCCGCCTTCTGCTCGACAACGGTGCGCTGACCGCGCTGATCGTCCTCGTCATCGCGATGTCGGCGCTGTCCGGCGACTTCATGACGACGGACAACCTCCTCAACGTCGGCGTCCAGGCGGCCGTGACCGCCATCCTCGCCTTCGGTGTGACCTTCGTGATCGTCTCGGCGGGCATCGACCTGTCGGTCGGCTCGGTGGCCGCCCTGTCGGCCACCGTCCTTGCCTGGAGCGCCACTTCACAGGGCATGCCGGTCGTCCTGGCGGTCGTGCTCGCCATCGCGACCGGCATGGTGTGCGGCCTGGTCAACGGCTTCCTGATCTCGTACGGGAAACTGCCGCCGTTCATCGCCACGCTCGCCATGCTGTCGGTGGCCCGCGGTCTGTCCCTGGTGATCTCACAGGGCTCCCCCATCGCCTTCCCCGACTCGGTCTCGCACCTCGGTGACACCCTCGGCGGCTGGCTGCCGGTACCGGTGCTCGTGATGGTCGGCATGGGTCTCATCACCGCGTTCGTGCTCGGCCGCACGTACATCGGCCGCTCGATGTACGCGATCGGCGGCAACGAGGAAGCGGCCCGGCTGTCGGGTCTGCGGGTGAAGAAGCAGAAGCTCGCGATCTACGCGTTCTCCGGTCTGTTCGCCGCCGCCGCGGGCATCGTGCTCGCCGCCCGGCTGTCCTCCGCGCAGCCGCAGGCCGCGCAGGGCTACGAGCTCGACGCGATCGCCGCGGTCGTCATCGGCGGTGCCTCGCTGGCCGGTGGTACGGGCAAGGCCTCCGGCACGCTGATCGGTGCGCTGATCCTGGCGGTGCTGCGCAACGGGCTCAACCTGCTGTCGGTGTCCGCCTTCTGGCAGCAGGTCGTCATCGGTGTCGTGATCGCGCTGGCGGTGCTGCTGGACACCGTTCGCCGCAAGGCCGGGGCCACTCCGGTGACCACCGGTACCGGCGGCAACAAGGGCAGGCAGGCGGCGACGTACGTCCTCGCGGCCGTGGTCGCGGCGGCTCTCGTCGGCGCCATGTCCTTCCTGCACACGGGCACGTCCGCGGCCAGGAGCGAGAAGATCGGCCTGTCGCTGTCGACCCTCAACAACCCGTTCTTCGTGCAGATCCGCGCCGGTGCGCAGGCCGAGGCGAAGAAGCTGGGCGTGGACCTGACCGTCACCGACGCCCAGAACGACGCCTCCCAGCAGGCCAACCAGCTGCAGAACTTCACCAGCGAGGGCCTCGGCACGATCATCGTCAACCCGGTGGACTCCGACGCGGTGACTCCGGCGGCGAAAGCCGTGAACAAGTCCGGCATCCCGCTCGTCGCCGTCGACCGCGCGGTCAACAACGCCGACACGGCCGCGCTGGTCGCCTCCGACAACATCACCGGCGGAAAGCTCGCCGCGAAGGCGCTCGCCGAGAAGCTGGGCGGCACCGGCAAGATCGTAATCCTGCAGGGCCAGGCCGGTACGTCGGCGGCGCGTGAGCGCGGGGCAGGTTTCGCCGAGGGGCTGAAGGCCTACCCGGGCATCAAGGTCATCGCCCAGCAGCCCGCCGACTGGGACCGCACCAAGGGCCTGGACGTGATGACCAACCTGCTCCAGGCACACCCCGACGTGAAGGGCGTCTTCGCCCAGAACGACGAGATGGCGCTCGGTGCGATCAAGGCGCTCGGCTCCAAGGCCGGTACGTCGGTGACGGTGCTCGGTTTCGACGGCACCGCCGACGGACTGAAGGCCGTCGAGTCGGGCCGGCTGTACGCCTCGGTCGCCCAACAGCCCACCCTGCTGGGCAAGATCGCGGTGGACAACGCACTCAGGGCGATCCAGGGCAAGAAGGTCGAATCGGCGGTCAAGGTGCCGGTGAAGGTGATCACGAGGGACAACGTGGCCGGATTCACGGGCTGAGGCACCAAGGAGGCGGCCGAGCGGCTCATCGGGTCCCGGCCGCCTCGATTCCTCCGTATCTTGTTCGCATCTCGTTCACAAAGGAAGTCACTTGATGTACGACGGGGAGTCCTTCTGATGTACGACTACGACCTACTGGTCGTGGGTTCGGCCAACGCCGACCTGGTCATCGGCGTCGAGCGGCGGCCGGGGCCCGGCGAGACCGTGCTGGGCTCCGATCTCGCCGTCCACCCGGGCGGCAAGGGCGCGAACCAGGCGGTCGCCGCCGCCCGCCTCGGGGCCAGTACGGCGCTGCTGGCCCGGGTCGGCGACGACGCGTACGGCCGGCTGCTGCTCGACTCGCAGCGGGCGGCCGGGGTCGACACGGTGGGTGTGCTGGTGGGCGGGGCGCCGACGGGCGTCGCGCTCATCACCGTCGATCCGTCCGGGGACAACAGCATCGTGGTGTCGCCGGGCGCGAACGGGAAGCTGGTGCCGGGGGACGTCAAGGCCGCGGCATGCCTCTTCCAGGCCTCGCGGGTGGTCTCGACGCAGCTGGAGATCCCGCTGGAGACGGTCGTGGAGGTCGTACGCAGTCTGCCCCCGGACAGCCGCTTCGTGCTGAACCCGTCGCCGCCGCGGCCGCTGCCGTCCGAGGTGCTGGCGGCATGCGACCCGCTGATCGTCAACGAGCACGAGGCGAAGGTCGTGCTGGGCGACGCGTGCGTGTCCGACCGGCCCGAGGACTGGGCCCGGCTGCTGCTCGCCAAGGGCCCGCGCTCGGTCGTGGTCACCCTCGGCGCGGAGGGGGCGCTGGTGGCCTCCTCGGGCGGGGTCGCGCGGGTGCCTTCGGTGAAGGTGGACGCGATGGACACGACGGGTGCGGGCGACGCGTTCACGGCGGCGCTGGCGTTCCGGCTCGGGGGCGGGGCTTCGCTGGCCGAGGCCGCGGCGTATGCGGCCCGCGTCGGGGCTGCTGCCGTCACCAAGGAGGGCGCGCAGGTGTCCTTCCCCACGGCCGAGGAGGTCGACGCCCTGTGAAGAAGGCGGGAATCCTGAACCGCCATCTCTCCGGCGCGCTGGCCGAGTTGGGCCACGGGGACGGGGTGCTGGTGTGCGACGCGGGCATGCCGATACCGAAGGGTCCGCGCGTGGTGGACCTGGCGTTCCGCGCCGGAGTGCCCTCCTTCGCGGAGGTGCTGGACGGGCTGCTGGCCGAGCTGGTGGTGGAGGGTGCGACGGCAGCGACGGAGGTGCGCGACGCCAACCCGCCGGCATCGACGCTGCTGGACGACCACTTCCCCAGGCTGGAGCTGGTCTCGCACGAGCGGCTGAAGGAGCTGTCGGCGGGGGCGCGGCTGGTGGTGCGGACGGGGGAGGCACGGCCGTACGCGAATGTGCTGCTGAGGTGCGGCGTCTTCTTCTAGACGCGGACGCTGCTGGATGCGAACACTTCGGACAAATTCGAGAGGGCCCGATCCGTCGACCGGGCCCCCTCGGGTTTTCCCCTCCAACATCAGAACCCCCGCGATCCCCCCAGATCCCCCTCCAGAAGTTCTGATGCCAAGTACGACCCGCAAGGTGGGGGAAGGGTTGCACGGCACTTCGGAATTTTTTTCCGACGCGGCCCTCAGACCCTGACGGCGTCCCCCTCGCGCACCCGTCCACCCCTCACGACCTGTGCATACACCCCGGCGCACGGTTCCGGCGCACGGCCCGGCAGCGCGGAAATCCGGTCTGTGATCTCCGTGGTCTTGAGCCGCTCACCGAGCATCGACTTGACCGGGTACCGGTACAGGGCGACGGCCTTGGCGGTGAAGGATCCGGACATGGATTCGCCCCGCACGGACTTTGCGCCGATGCGGGGCGAATCCCTCGGAATGCCTCTGCCCGTCTACCGGGTCACGTGTGCTCCACGAAGCGTCGTGCCGTCTCCGCCAGCACCTCGCGGCCGTCCCGGGCCCACAGGCCGTCGTTGAACAGTTCGACCTCGATGGCGCCGGTGTAGCCGGCGGCCTCCACGTACCCCTTCCACTCCCGCATGTCGATCGCGCCGTCGCCGATCTGCCCACGGCCGTTGAGCACGCCCTCCGGCAACGGCGTGGTCCAGTCGGCGAGCTGGAAGGTGTGGATACGGCCGCCCGCGCCCGCCCGGGCGATCTGCGCGGGCGCGTTGTCGTCCCACCAGATGTGGTAGGTGTCGACGGTGACCCCGACCTGCCGGGCCGGGAAGCGTTCCGCGAGGTCCAGGGCCTGAGTGAGCGTCGAGACCACGCAGCGGTCGGAGGCGTACATCGGGTGCAGCGGCTCGATGGCCAGGCGGACGCCGTGCTGTTCCGCGTACGGGCCCAGCTCGCCCAGGGCGTCCGCGATCCGCTCCCGGGCGCCGTGCAGGTCCTTCGAGCCGGCGGGCAGGCCGCCGGAGACCAGGACCAGCGTGTCGGTGCCGAGCGTCGCCGCCTCGTCGATCGCGCGCCGGTTGTCCTCCAGGGCCTTGGCACGCTCCCCCGGGTCGATCGCCGTGAAGAAGCCGCCGCGGCACAGCGTCGTGACCGTCAGGCCAGCGTCGCGGATCAGCTTGGCGGTCGCGTCCAGGCCGTACGACTGGACCGGTTCGCGCCAGAGACCGACGTTGCCGATGCCCAACTCGCGGCAGGCGTCGACCAGTTCCGGCATCGACAGCTGCTTCACGGTCATCTGGTTGATGCTGAAGCGTTCGAGCTCGCTCACTGGGCCACTCCGTACAGCGACAGCAGGTTCTTCATCCGCTCCTCGGCCAGCTTCGGGTCGGGGAACAGGCCCAGGCCGTCGGCGAGTTCGTAGGCACGGGCGAAGTGCGGGAGGGAGCGGGCCGACTGGAGGCCGCCGACCATCGTGAAGTGCGACTGATGGCCCGCGAGCCAGGCGAGGAAGACGACGCCCGTCTTGTAGAAGCGGGTCGGGGTCTGGAAGAGGTGGCGGGACAACTCGACCGTGGGGTCGAGGAGTTCACGGAAGCCGGCCACGTTCCCCGTGTCCAGCACCCGTACCGCCTCCGCCGCCAGCGGGCCCAGCGGGTCGAAGATGCCGAGCAGGGCGTGGCTGAAGCCCTTCTCGTCGCCCGCGATCAGCTCGGGGTAGTTGAAGTCGTCGCCCGTGTAGCAGCGGACGCCCTGCGGGAGCCGGCGGCGGATGTCGATCTCGCGCTGGGCGTCCAGCAGCGAGACCTTGATGCCCTCCACCTTGTCGGGGTGCGCGGCGATGACGTCCAGGAACACGTCCGTGGCCGTGTCGAGGTCGCTGGAGCCCCAGTAGCCCTCCAGCGCCGGGTCGAACATCGGGCCCAGCCAGTGCAGGACGACCGGCTCGGACGCCTGGCGCAGGAGGTGGCCGTAGACCTCCAGGTAGTCCTCGGGGCCGGACGCCGCGGCGGCCAGCGCGCGGGACGCCATCAGGATCGCCTGCGCACCGGACTCCTCCACGAGGGCGAGCTGCTCCTCGTAGGCCGCCCGGACCTCCACGAGAGACCCGGCGGTGATCTGGTCCGTGCCGACGCCGCAGGCGATGCGGCCGCCGACCGACCTGGCCTCGGCGGCGCTGCGGCGGATCAGCTCGGCCGCGCCCGCCCAGTCCAGGCCCATGCCGCGCTGGGCGGTGTCCATGGCCTCGGCGACACCGAGCCCGTGCGACCAGAGGTGGCGGCGGAAGGCGAGGGTGGCGTCCCAGTCGACGGCGGCGGGCGAGTCGGGCGACACGTCCGCGTACGGGTCGGCCACGACGTGCGCCGCGGAGAAGACCGTACGAGAGGTGAAAGGCGAGCCGGGAGTCACGGCCAGGGGCTCGGGGCGAGGGTCGTATGCCCTCAGTCCGCCCTTGAAGTCCGGGAGTTGGATGGTCACAGCGCGATCTCCGGTACGTCGATGCGGACGCCTTCCGCCGAGGACTTCAGGCCCAGCTCGGCGAGCTGGACGCCGCGGGCGCCGGCGAGCAGGTCCCAGTGGTAGGGGGCGTCGGCGTAGACGTGCTTGAGGAAGAGCTCCCACTGGGCCTTGAAGCCGTTGTCGAACTCGTCGTTGTCCGGGACCTCCTGCCACTGGTCGCGGAAGGAGTAGGTGGCCGGGATGTCGGGGTTCCAGACCGGCTTGGGGGTCAGGGAGCGGTGCTGGACGCGGCAGTTGCGCAGGCCCGCGACCGCGGAGCCCTCGGTGCCGTCGACCTGGAACTCCACCAGCTCGTCGCGGTTTACGCGGACGGCCCAGCTGGAGTTGATCTGGGCGATCGCGCCGCCGTCGAGCTCGAAGATTCCGTAGGCGGCGTCGTCGGCGGTGGCGTCGTAGGGCTTGTCGTTCTCGTCCCAGCGCTGCGGGATGTGGGTGGTGGCGATGGCCTGGACGGACTTCACGCGGCCGAACAGCTCGTGCAGGACGTACTCCCAGTGCGGGAACATGTCGACGACGATGCCGCCGCCGTCCTCCGAGCGGTAGTTCCAGGACGGGCGCTGCGCGGTCTGCCAGTCGCCCTCGAAGACCCAGTAGCCGAACTCGCCGCGGATGGAGAGGATGCGGCCGAAGAAGCCGCCGTCGATGAGGCGCTTGAGCTTGAGCAGGCCCGGGAGGAAGAGCTTGTCCTGGACCACGCCGTGCTTGATGCCGCTGTCGTTCGCCAGCCGGGCGAGCTCCAGGGCGCCTTCCAGACCGGTGGCAGTCGGCTTCTCGGTGTAGATGTGCTTGCCCGCCGCGATCGCCTTCTTGATCGCCTCCTCGCGGGCCGAGGTCACCTGGGCGTCGAAGTAGATCTCGACGGTCGGGTCGGCGAGGACCGCGTCGACGTCGGTCGAGATGTTCTCCGGGTCCAGACCGTGCTGCTCGGCGAGTGCGCGCAGGGCGTGCTCGCGGCGGCCGACCAGGATCGGCTCCGGCCACAGCACGGTGCCGTCGCCGAGGTCGAGGCCGCCCTGTTCGCGGATGGCGAGGATGGAGCGGACCAGGTGCTGGCGGTAGCCCATGCGCCCGGTCACGCCGTTCATGGCGATACGCACCGTCTTGCGTGTCACGTCATTCCCTTCGCTGGCGTCGTACACAGCGTCGTACGCGGGTGGTGTGCGCCGCGTCGGCCCTACTGATGAGCGTCACAGCAAGCGCTTTCTATACAAGGAGAAGCTAGCCTCTGACCAGTGGTCCGGACAAGACCGTGACCGCTTCGAGTTGTTCGAGGGGACGAACAGCAGGGGGTTGTGGCCGTAAGGTCTGCTCGATGTCTGCTCAGCAAGTCCGCTCGGCACGCTCGGAACCGTGGTGGTGGGGCGGCCTGTCTAGGTGGGCGGGCGTACGACGAGGTACGACGATGATGCGCGACCGGAGGACGACGAGATGACGGTGACCCTGGCGGACGTGGCGGCCCGCGCGCAGGTCTCGCCCGCGACGGTGTCGCGCGTGCTGAACGGGAACTATCCCGTGGCCGCCTCCACCCGTGAGCGGGTGCTGAAGGCGGTCGACGAGCTGGACTACGTGCTCAACGGGCCGGCGAGCGCGCTGGCCGCGGCCACGTCCGACCTGGTCGGGATCCTGGTGAACGACATCGCCGACCCGTTCTTCGGGATCATGGCGAGTGCGATCCAGTCGGAGATCGGCGGGCCCGGCGGCCGGGCCGGTGGCGAGCGGCTGGCGGTGGTCTGCAACACGGGGGGTTCGCCGGAGCGCGAGCTGACGTATCTGACCCTGCTGCAGCGGCAGCGGGCGGCGGCGGTGGTGCTGACCGGCGGGGCCATGGAGAACGAGCCGCATGCGGCGGCGGTCGCGGCGAAGCTGCGGAAGCTGACGGACGCGGGGACGCGGGTGGTGCTCTGCGGGCGGCCGCCGGCGGCGGACACCGGGGCGATCGCGCTGACCTTCGACAACCGCGGGGGCGGGCAGCGGCTGACCGAGCACCTGATCGGGCTGGGACACCGGCGGCTGGGCTACATCGCGGGGCCGGAGGAGCGGACGACGACGCGGCACCGGCTGGAGGGACACCGGGCGGCGCTGGCGGCGGCGGGGATCTCCGAGGATCCGCGGTGGAGCGTGTACGGGCGCTACGACCGGACGTCGGGCTATGAGGCGACGCTGGAGCTGCTGCGGCGCGACCCGTCGCTCACGGCGGTGGTCGCGGCGAACGACTCCGTCGCGCTGGGGGCGTGCGCCGCGCTGCGGGAGTCGGGGCTGCGGATTCCGGAGGACGTCTCGGTCGCCGGCTTCGACGATCTGCCGTTCAGCGTGGACGCGGTGCCTGCGCTGACGACTGTGCGGCTGCCGCTGGCGGAGGCGGGGGCCCGGGCCGGGCGGATCGCCATGGGGCGGGAGGAGCCGCCGCCGGGTGGGATCGCGACGGTTCGGGGGGAGCTGATGGTTCGGGGGTCTTCGGGGGTGCCGCGCGGCTGAGGGCGCGCCGTTGCCTTGATCGGGCTCCGGCACTTCCGTTGCCGTCGGCTGGGGGCCGGCCTTGTCGGCGCACGCCGTCAGTCCTTCACCGCCCGGAACCCGAACAACTCCGGCACGTCGCCCTGCCCCGCCTCCGCCGTCCGTACGAGGCGCAGGCCCGCCCCCGTAGCTGCGTTCAGCAGGTCGGCCAGCGGGACGTGCCAGGCGCCGACCCGGGCTCGTACGCCTGCGGGGTTCCAGCCGGCGAAGGTTCGGGAACGGTCGGCGTAACCGGCGTCCACCACGACCTTCGGTTCCTCGCGGCGGTCGGCGAACGCGCCCACGAAGCAGGGGTGGATGCCGAGGTGGACGAAACGACCGCCCGGCGTCAGGACCCGGGCGGCCTCCCGGAGCACGGCCGCGTAGTCGGGCACGTCCGTGCTCGCCAGGACGCAGACCACCGCCGGTACGGACGCGTCGGCCAGCGGGAGCGCGGTGGCGTCGGCCACCGCGACCGGCAACCGGGCTGCGGCGTGGCGCAGTTGGTTGCGGGAGAGGTCGACACCCACCGGTGTCCAGCCCAGGGTGGACAGCGGGCGGGCGTGGGCGCCCGTGCCGCAGCAGACGTCCAGGCAGGTGCCGCTACCCGGGCCCAGCAACTCGCCCAGGGTCGCGTGGACCTGCCGGACGTAGCCGCCGACGCCGTCGGCCGACATGTGGGCGTTGTACCAGTCGGCGTGGTCGTCGTACACCGCGATCGTGCTTCCCGATGCCTCCATGGATGTGAGGTTAGGGAGGGCCGTGCTGCCGAGCGACGGCGTTCGCTGACGGCTGCACGGCCCGGGATCCGGGCCTACGCTCGACCCACCGATGATTTCCGCGCTGCGCCCCGGTCTTCATTGCCGTAATCGCCGTGATCATCCGAGCGAACGACAGGAGAGAGTTCCATGCGCATCGTCATCAGCGAGTTCATCAGCCTCGACGGGGTCGTGCAGGCGCCCGGCGGCCCGGAGGAGGACACCGACGGCGGCTTCGCGCACGGCGGCTGGTCGCACCCGTACTTCGACCCGGAGGTGGTCGGGGGTGCCTTCGCCGCCGGGCTGGAGCAGGCCGAGGCGCTGCTGTACGGGCGGCGGACCTATCTGACCATGGCGGGGGCCTGGCCCGAGCGGGCCGGGGATCCGTTCGCCGACCGGCTCAACGCGCTGAAGAAGTACGTCGTGACCGACACCCTGAGCGACGACGAGCTGACCTGGAACAACACCGAGCGGATCGCGGGGAGCGAGGCCGTCGAGCGGATTCGGGCACTGCGCGCCGCCCCCGGCGGCGACCTGGCGATGATGGGCAGCCCCACGCTCGTCCGGACGCTGATCAGCGAAGGGCTCGTCGACGAACTCCAGCTCATCCAGATGCCGGTCATCCTCGGCGGCGGCAAGTCGATCTTCCCGGAGGACGGGGCCAAGCGGCCGTTCGAGCTGGTCTCCACGGCGCAGGGCAAGACCGGTGTGCAGGTGAACGTCTACCGGCCGGCCGGCGAGGGATAGCCGAGGGGTAGTCGCGGAGGGGCGGGTGTTCTAGGCTCGGACCGACGGTATCTCTGACTGAGTCAACCATCGGGCCGAGCAACGGGGGGTCGACGACCATGACCGTCCAGGACATCCGCACCTTCAACCGCTTCTACACGAACGTCATCGGCGCCCTCGACTACAGCCGCCAGCTGTACGCCCCGTACACCCTCACCGAGTCCCGCGTCATCTACGAGCTCGCGCACTCCCCGCGTACGGACGCGGCCGATCTGCGGGCCGAACTCTCCCTGGACGCCGGGTACTTGAGCCGGATCCTCAACAAGTTCGAGGAGGCCGGGCTGATCGAGCGGGCCCCCTCCGCCACCGATCCACGACGCCGGCACATCACCCTCACCGCCCGCGGCCGCGAGACCGCCGACCTGCTCGCCGAGCGGGCGAACGAGTCCGTCGGTGCGCTGCTGTCCACCGTGCCGTCCGCCGACCGGCCGCGCCTCGCGGAGGCGATGCTCGCCGTCCGCGAGATCCTCTCCGACGGCCGCCCGCCGCGCCGGGAGGACGTCGTGCTGCGTGAGCCGTCCCCCGGCGACCTCGGCTGGATCGTCCAGCGCAACGCCGCCCTGTACGCCTCCGAGTTCGGCTGGAACACCGACTACGAGGGGCTGGTGGCCCGTATCGTCGCCGACTTCGCGGAGGACCACGACCCGCATCTGGAGCGGGTGTGGATCGCCGAGCTCGACGGGCGGCCGGTGGGGTGCGTGATGTGCGTACGGGACGAGGCCCCGGCCACTGCGCGGCTGCGGCTGCTGCTCGTCGAGCCGGACGCGCGCGGGCTCGGTGTCGGCGACCGGCTCGTCACGGCGGTCGTCGACTTCGCGCGCGGTGTCGGCTACCGCGAGCTGGTCCTGTGGACCAACGACGTCCTCGCCGCCGCCCGCCGTATCTACCAGCGCCACGGCTTCGTCCTCGTCGCCGAGAAACCGCACCGCTCCTTCGGAAAGGACCTGAACGGCCAGGACTGGCGGCTGGACCTGCACAGCACACCCGAGTGACAGTAGGGACCATGAGACTGGCCTTCTCCACCCTCGGCGTCCCCGGTCTGCCCATCCCGGACGTGGTCCGGCTGGCGGCCACCCACGGCTACCACGGCGTCGAGCTGCGTGCACATCCCGAGGAGCCGGTCCACCCCGGCATCGACCTCTCCGAACGGGCCGACGTGGCCTCCGAGTTCAAGGCGGGAGGCATCGAGATCCTGGGACTCGCCGGGTACGCGCGCGTGGCGGCACCCGGCGACGACGGCCCCGTCATCGACGAGGTCAAGAGCCTCCTCGACCTCGCCCGCGACCTGGGGGCCCCGTACGTCCGGGTCTTCCCCGGCGGCGGCCACGAGCAGAGCCGCGAGCGCGCGGACGCGACGGCCGCCCGGCGGCTGGGCACGGCCGCGGAGTACGCCGCCGACCTCGGCGTACGCATCCTGCTGGAGACCCACGACTCGCACCGCACCGGCGCCGACGCGATCCGCATCCTCGGTCTGGTCGGCCACCGCCAGGTCGGCGCCCTGTGGGACGTCATGCACACCTGGCTGGGCGGCGAGCAGCCCTCGGAGTCGTACGCCGCGCTCTCGCCGTTCCTCGGCTACGTCCAGGTCAAGGACATCGCCTCCGCCGACGACACGACCCCGCTGCCGCTCGGCGCGGGGGTGCTTCCGCTCACGGACTGCGTGGAGGTCCTCTCCCGGCACGGCTGGGACGGGTGGCTGTGCTGGGAGTACGAGAAGCGGTGGTACGAGGAGGCTGCGCCGCTGCCGGATCTGCTTGCCGCCGGGCGGGAGCATTTGGGGCGGTTGCTGAACGAGTGTGCGTAGCGCTCCGCGGGGGGCCGGATTGGGCCGTCGTGCGTCTGCGGGTGCGTTGTGGCTGGTCGCGCAGTTCCCCGCGCCCCTTTAGGGCGCTGCACCACTGGCGGTAATTGAGTCGCCGGGTGTGCGGGCTGCCGTATAGCCTCCCCCGCATGCCTGCGCAGCCCGCTCTCTACCCCGTCATGCCCTCATGAGCCTCGACCTCGGCCGGGCGCTCGTCGACGTGCGGCCGCTGCGCACCTCGCCGCTGTTCCGGCGGCTGCTGATCGGGCGGACCGTGTCCGTGCTCGGCACGTTCATGACCATGGTGACCGTCATGTACCAGGTCTGGGACATGACGCACAGCACGGTCTGGACCGGTGCGGTGGGTCTTGCGGGTGCGCTGCCGACCGTCGTCGTGGGCCTGTTCGCGGGCGCGTGGGTGGACCGTGGGGACCGGCGCCGGATCTTCCTGTTCAACACCGTTGCCCAGGCGGTCTGTTCGCTGTTGCTCGCGGTGCAGGGGTTCACCGGTCATGTACCCGTGGCCGTCGTGCTGGCGCTGGTGGCCGCGCAGTACGGCTTCGGTGCGGTGGGCGGGCCGGCGGCAGGGGTGTTCGTGCCGCGGCTGCTGCCGAAGGAGCAGGTGCCGGCCGGGCTGGCGCTGAACATGATGTCGTTCACGACGATGATGCTTCTCGGCCCGGCCCTGGGCGGTCTGTTGATCGGCTGGGCGGGCGTCGGCTTCTGCTACCTGGTGGACGCCCTGAGCTTCGCGCTCGCCTTCTACGGTGCCTTCGGGCTGCCCGCGCTGCCGCCGGAGGGCGAGCCGTCGCGGGCCGGACTGCACGGCGTGCTGGACGGGTTGCGCTTCCTGTACGGGCATCGGGTGGTGCGCGGTGCCCTGGTCACCGACCTGGCGGCCACCGTGCTGTCGATGCCGGTGAGTCTGTTCCCGCTGGTCAACGCGGAGCGCTTCGGCGGAAATCCGCGCACGCTCGGTCTGTTCCTGTCTGCGATCTCCGTCGGCGGCATCGTGTCGTCGGTGTTCTCCGGGGCGGTCACCCGGCTGGGCCGCCCCGGTCTGGTGATGCTGTGCGGCGCCGGGACGTGGGGCGTCGCGCTGGCCGCGTTCGGCCTGATGAGCAGCCCCTGGGCGGGACTTGCCTGTCTGGTCGTCGCCGGTGCCGCCGACAATGCCTCGGTGGTCGCACGCAGCACGATCGTGCAGACCCGCACCCCGGACTCCCTGCTGGGCCGGGTGACGTCGGCCGAGCAGATCGTCGGCCAGGCCGGGCCCAACATCGGCAATCTGCGCGGCGGTCTGGTCGCCGGCTGGACCTCGGGCGCGACGGCCCTGGTGACCGGTGGTCTGCTCTGCCTGCTGGCGGTGCTGTCGGTGGGCGCGAGCACCCCGGAACTGCGGGCCGGAACGGCCGCTACGCCCGAGCCGGACGCACCGTGAGCTTCGCCGTCCCGTCCAGGCACCAGTCCAGTACGGCGGGCCAGGAGCCGTAACCGGCGTCGAGGTCGAGGTGGGCGGCGCCGGGCAGGAGGTCGGTGGGGATGCGCAGGGGGTCGCCGAAGACGTCCCGCGCGCCCTCCGGGCAGTACGGATCGTCGTCGCCGGCGACCAGGCGGGTGGGGGCGGGGAGCGTGAAGTCGAGGGCGGGCGGGGCGAATTCGGCGACTTCCGCAAACCGTGCGAGGACGGAGGCGGACGGCGGCGCGACGAGCAGCACCCGGTCCACGTCCCCTTCCTTCACGAGTCCGCGCGAGACGGCGTGCAGCCAGAGCAGGGCGGAGGCGCTGTGGGCGAGGACGACGCGCTCGCCCTCGCCACCGCGCAGGCCGTCCAGATGCCGGGTCAGCTCGGACAGCCAGACCTCGAGGCTCGGGTCGTCGGGGTCGGGGAGCTGGGGGTAGGTCACGTGGTGGCCGAGCTCGCTCAGGCGGTCGGCGAGCCAGTGCTGCCAGTGGGCCTCGGGGCGGTGGTTCTGCCAGCCGTGGAGGATGAGGAAGTGCGAGGTCATGGGACCGATGGTTTCCGAACAGCGGGGCCTGGTCCAGTTAATCTTTCGCGGTGGAACAGGTAAGCGAGACCTTCACGGTCGGTGGGGGCTTCACGGTCGATCTGCGCCGGCTGACCCTCCTGCGCGAGCTGCAGCGCCGGGGCAGCCTCGCGAGGACGGCCGAGGCACTGCATCTGACTCCCTCCGCCGTCTCCCAGCAGCTCGCGGCCCTGGCCCGCGAGGTGGGCGTACCGCTGACGGAGCGGGAGGGCAGGGGCGTACGGCTCACCGGACAGGCGCGGGTGCTGCTGGCGCACGCCGATCTGATCGCGGCCCAACTGGAGCGGGCGCGGGCCGACTTGGCGGGGTACGGGGCGGGCGGGCGCGGTTCGGTGACGATCGGCTGCTTCTCCAGCGGCGTCCTGGGCCTGCTGCCGGGCGTGATGCGGGCCCTGGCCGAGCGCCTCCCGCGCCTCAGGGTGGACGTCGTGGAGGCGGAGCCGCCGGACCTGTTCACCGCGCTCGACGCGGGGCAGGTCGACGTGGCGGTGGCGGTGGACTTCGCGAAGGCGCCGCCGCACACGGACGACCGCTACAGCAGGGTGGACCTGTTCACCGACGTCCTGGACCTCGTCGTACCGGCCGACCACCGTCTGGCCGGGCAAGGGCGGGTGGCACTGCGGGAGCTGGCCCGTGACCCGTGGATCGTGGGGGCGGCGGACAGCTGCTGCGGCGCGGTGGCGCGCTCGGTGTGCGCGGCGGCCGGTTTCACCCCGGACGTCCGCCACGCGGTGAACGACTGGGCCGCCCTCGCGGCGCTGGTCGAGGCGGGCCAGGGGGTGGCGCTGATCCCGCGGCTGGTGCGGCCGTCGTACGAGCATCGCCGGGTGGCGCTGCTGCCGACGGAGGGGCAGCCGGCGTCGCGGAACGTCTTCGCGGCGGTGCGCGCGGGGGCGGAGGGCGACGCGGTGTTGGGGGCGGTGGTGGAGCAACTGCGGGCCGGCGCGGACAAGTTGAGCGCCGACGTCGACTGACGCGATGCCCCTCACCCCCGGACGCCGAGGCGCCTACACCCGCGCCACGAACCGCGCCACCCGCGCCTCCAACCGCTCCCGGCACTCCGGCCACTCCCCCGCCGTGACCGAGAAGATCGCCGAGTCGCGCAGCCGCCCCTCCTCGCCCGGGGCCCAGGAGCGCGACCAGTTCCTCAGTACGCCCTCGAAGCGTGCCCCCACGCTCTGGATCGCCGCGCGCGAACGGCTGTTGCGGGCGTCCGTCTTCAGGTCGACCCTCGCCACGTCCCACACCTCGAAGGCGTGCCGGAAGAGCAGCAGCTTGGCCTCGGCGTTCACGCCCGTGCCCTGCGCCGAGGCGCCGAGCCAGGTGAAGCCGACCTCCACGGCGTCGAGTCGGTCCTCGTCGCGCCAGCACCGCGGCTCCCAGTACGAGGTCGCGCCGACCGCCCGGCCGGTCGCGAGCGACACCTGGGCGTACGGCGCCAGCCGTCCCGTCGCCGCGCGGGCGAGCTGCGCGTCGATGTAGGCGCCGATCTCGGCGGCTCTGGGCACCCAGGTGAACTCGTACGTGCCCCGGTTCTCCTCGGCCGCCACCGCCAGGTCGGCCGCGTGCCGGTGCTCCAGCGGCTCCAGGCGCACCAACTCGCCCTCCAGCACCGGCCCTTCGAGCACGTACCCCATGCAGAACTCCCCCTCAGAACAGGTCGATGATCTCGGTCAGCGCGGTGATCGACGCAACCCCGGGCGGCTCGACCGCCCCGTCACGGCACAACACCCGCCCCACGTACCCGAGTTCGATGGCCGCCGCCACCAGCTCCGGGTCGTCGTCCACGAACGCGCACTCCTACGCCCGCAGTCCCAGCGCCTCGCTCGCATGCCGGTACATACGCGGGTCGGGCTTGCGGCAGCCGAGGACCGCCGAGATCGCGTATGCCTCGAAGTAGCCGCCGATGCCGAGTTCGGCGTGCCCCTGCGGCAGCCCCGGCCACGCGTCCGACACCACCGCCATCCGCACGCCCCGCCGCCTCAGCTCCTCCAGGGTCTCCACCACGTCCGGGAAGACTTCGAGAACCGATGTCGCCGGGACCTCCCGGCCCAGGTCGGCCAGGAACTCGGGCGTCGGCTCCAGGCCCAAGTGGCGCAGGAGGACCCGGTGATAGTCGTCGTAGTCCGGGGTTGTCTCGGAGGCAGCGAAGAAGGCCTCGCCGGCCGCGATCGCCCCCGCGAACCGCTCCGGCGTGACCGTCGGGTCGTACCCGAGGACCGTCTCCTCGAAGTCGGCCCGCGGATTCCAGCGCCCGCCGATCGGACGGATCAGTACGCCGCCCGAGTCGAAGAGCACGGCTCGCAGCTCACCGGTCATCCCCCAGCCCGCTCCTCAGCTCCGCGAACGCCTCATGAAAGCCCGGGAAAGTCTTCCGTACGCACCCCGGGTCGTCGAACGAAATACCCGGCACCCGAAGGCCGGCGACCGCGAAGGACATCACGATGCGGTGGTCGCCGTACGACTTGATCTCCGCGCCCCGCGGGACAGCAGTGCCCGGCCGGATCTCGATCCAGTCCGGGCCCGTCGACACCTCGACGGCCAGCCGCCGCAGGTTCTCCGCGCAGGCCTCCAGGCGGTCGCACTCCTTCACGCGCGTGTTCGCCACGTCCTCGATCCGCACCGGCCCGGACGCGAACGGCGCGATCGCCGCCAGCGTCGGCATGGTGTCCGAGATGTCCCGCATGTTGACCGTCAGGCCGCGGAGTTCGCCGGTGCCCCGGACCGTCGTGGCGTCCGCGCCGACGGACACCTGCGCGCCCATCCGCCGCAGTACGTCGACGAAGCCCAGGTCTCCCTGCAAGGCCCCCGCGCCCAGCCCGGGCACCGTCACCTCGGCGCCCGGTGTCACGGCCGCCGCGGCGAAGAAGTAGCTCGCCGTCGAAGCGTCGGGCTCGACGGCGTAGGTGGTGGCGCGATAGCCGCCGGCCGGGACCACGAACACGTCGCCGTCCCGCTCCACCTCCACCCCGAACGCCCGCATCATCGCGATCGTGATCTCCACATACGGCACGGAGACCAGGTCGGTGACCCGGATCCGCAGACCCTTGCGCGTCAGCGGGCCCAGCAGCAGCAACGCCGTCAGGTACTGCGAGGACTGGCCCGCGTCCAGCACCACCTCCCCGCCCTCGACGCCCGCCGCCCGCACCGTCAGCGGATGGTGCCCCTCGGCCCCCTCGTGCCGCAGGTCCACGCCCAGGTCGCGCAGGGCGCGGGACAGCGGCAGGAGGGGGCGGCGGCGCATCTGCGGGGACGCGTCGAAGCGGTACGTGCCGTGGCCCGCCGCCGCCAGCGTCGGCAGGAAACGGGCCGTCGTCGCACCGTCGCGGCAGTACACGTCCGCCTCGGTCAACGCCGGGCCCTGCGGGCGACCGTCCACCTGCCAGGCGTCCGGGGTGCGGCCGACGCGGTACCCGAGCCGCACCAGGCCCTCGGCGAAGCCCTCGGTGTCGTCCGAGCGGAGCGGGCGTACGAGGGTGGTGACCCCGTCGGCCGCGGCCGCCAGGAACAGGGCGCGGGCGGTGATGGACTTGGAACCGGGGATGGCTACTGCGGGCATGTCCTCATGATCGGCCGAGTACGGGTTCGGGCGCTCCCTCGTCCACGGGATGGACCACTTCCGGTCGCCCCCGCGTCACCGAAGCCAGCCCCACCCCGCCCACCAGCAGCACCGCCGCGCACCACTTCAGCGGGCTCACCGACTCCCCCAGGAAGACCGCCGCCGACGACATCCCGAAGACCGGGACCAGCAGCGAGAACGGCGCCACCGTCGACGCCGGGTGGCGGCGCAGCAGCCAGCCCCACGCCCCGAAACCGAAGACCGTGGTGACCCAGGCGACGTAGACGACCGTGCCGGCGCCCTGCCGGTCCAGGGCGCGCAGGGCGTCGTAGTCCCGGCTCGGGCCCTCCAGGAGCAGGGACAGGCAGAGCAGCGGCAGGACCGGGACCGTGCTCACCCACACCATGAAGTTGAGCGCGTCCGGCGGGGCCGCCTTGCGGGTCAGGACGTTCGAGACGCCCCAGCAGGCCGCCGCCGCGATCACCAGGGCGAACGCGCCGAGCGGTCCGGACGTGCCCTCGTCCACGGCCGCGACACCGATGCCCGCCAGGGCCACGAACATGCCCGACACCCGTATGCGGGAAGGCCGTTCACCGAGGACGACGAAGGCCACGCCCGCCGTGAAGACCGCCTGGATCTGCACGACCAGCGACGACAGGCCCGCCGGCATCCCCGCGTCCATGCCGATGAACAGCAGGCCGAACTTGGCCACCCCGAGCACCAGCCCCACCGCCAGGATCCACTTCCACGCCACCTTCGGGCGGCCCACGAAGAAGACGGCGGGCAGTGCGGCCGCCAGGAAGCGCAGGGCGGAGAAGAGCAGGGGCGGGAAGTGACCGAGGCCGATCTCGACGACCGTGAAGTTCACGCCCCATACGGCGGCCACGACGAGGGCAAGAGCAAGGTGTGCTGGTCGCATGCGTCGAGCATCATGTCCGGCGACCGTGTAGCACCAGCGATGATTGCTGCACTGTTGGATGAAGCGCTGCTAACGAATGGGACTCCGCATGCTCGACCTCCAACGCCTTCGCGCGCTGCACGCCGTCTCCGTCCACGGCACCGTCGGCGCCGCTGCGGCCGCGCTCGGGTACACCCCGTCCGCCGTGTCCCAGCAGATCGCCAAGCTGGAGCGGGAGACCAGGACCGTGCTGCTCGAGCGGGACGGGCGCGGCGTGCGGCTTACCCCCGAGGCCCATCAACTCGTCGACACAGCACAGGAGTTGCTCGCGATAGTCGAGCGCGCGGAGACCGAGCTGGAGGAGCGGCGCGGGGTGCCGGCGGGGCGGCTGACGATCGCCGCGTTCGCGTCTGCCGCGCGCGGGCTGATGCCGGCCGTGCTCGCCGACCTGGCCGCCCGGCACCCCGCCCTCGACGCCCGGCTCAGCGAGATCGACCCGCATCTCTCCGTCGATCTGGTCGCCAAGGGCGCCCTCGACCTGGCCGTGGTGCACGACTGGGACATCGCGCCGCTGCCCGTGCCGCCGGGCGTCGAGCACGCGGTGATCGGCGACGACCGCAGCACGCTGCTGGTGCCGGCCGGCCATCCCTTCGCCGGGCGGGCCTCCGTGCGGCGCGAGGAGCTGGGCGGGGAGCGGTGGGTGTGCCAGCCGCCGGGGCGGGTCTGCCACGACTGGCTGTTGCGGACGATGCGTGCCGCCGGGCACGAGCCGGAGATCGTGCACCAGGCCGACGAGAACCCGACGCTCGTCGCGCTGGTCGCCGGCGGCCTCGGCGTCTGTCTGGTCCCGCGTCTGGGTCGCGGTCCGCTCCCGGCCGGGGTCGTCGAGGTGCACCTCGACCCGACCCCCGTAAGGCGGCTGTACGCCCTGTGGCGCAAAGGAGCCGCTCGTCGTCCGGCGATCGCAGAGACCGTACGCACTCTGCAGGAGCAGTGGCCCGAGGTCACGGCTCACCCGTCCCGTTGACCCCACCGGCAACGACTTCCCGGATTCGCCGGGAACGCGGGAACCCACCCCTAATACGGTTCGTCCAACCCGCAAGCTGTCGGATGAGTCTCCGCCGTGCGGTGTCGGCCCTCGCTGCTGGCTGCGATCGCTGACCTACCCTCTCCGCCGTACTGCGGCCGGCAGCACAGCCGCCATCGGCGCGCCCCCCTCCAACAGCGCCGATGGCGGCCCCTCCCCCAGGCCCCGCGGCCAACGCCCTGCCGTGCGCGCTCCCTTGACTGGCAGAAACTTCCCGGATATTGCTTCCCTCACGGAAGTTTCCTTCAGCGGATCACCTCCGGAAGGAGCGCACGTGCCCTCCAGACGTACCGTCCTCGCCGCCGGCGCAGGCGTCACCGCGGCCCTGGCCCTCGGCACCACCGCCTACGCGGGCATCCCCGACGACAAGAAGCTCCGCTCGCTCATCTCCCGTATGACCTTGGAGGAGAAGGTCGGCCAGCTCTTCGTCATGCGGGTCTACGGCCACTCCGCGACCGCCCCGGACCAGGCCGACATCGACGCCAACCTCAAGGAGATCGGCGTCCGCACGGCCGCCGAGCTGATCGCCAAGTACCGCGTGGGCGGCATCATCTACTTCACCTGGGCGCACAACACGCGCGATCCCCATCAGATCGCCGACCTCTCCAACGGGATCCAGCGCGCCTCCCTCAGCCAACCCCGCGGCCTGCCCGTCCTCGTCACCACCGACCAGGAGCACGGCATCGTCTGCCGCGTCGGCAAACCGGCCACCCTCTTCCCGGGCGCGATGGCCATCGGCGCGGGCGGCTCCCGCAAGGACGCCCACACCCTCGGCCGGATCTCCGGCGCGGAGCTGCGCGCGATCGGCATCAACCAGGACTACTCCCCGGACGCCGACGTGAACGTCAACCCGGCCAACCCCGTCATCGGCGTACGGTCCTTCGGCGCCGACCCGAACGCGGTGGCCGGACTGGTCGCCGCCGAGGTCGCGGGCTACCAGCGCTCGTCCGTGGCCGCAACCGCCAAGCACTTCCCGGGACATGGGGACACAGCGGTCGACAGCCACTACGGCTTCCCGATCATCACCCACACCCGCGAGGTCTGGGAGAAGCTGGACGCCGTCCCCTTCCGGGCGGCGGTGAAGGCCGGCATCGACTCGATCATGACCGCGCACATCCAGTTCCCGGCCCTCGACGACTCCGGCGACCCGGCCACCCTCTCCCACCCGATCCTCACCGGCATCCTGCGCGGGGAGCTCGGCTACGACGGGGTCGTGGTGACGGACTCCCTGGGCATGGAGGGCGTACGGACGAAGTACGGCGACGACCGCGTCCCCGTCCTCGCCCTCAAGGCCGGCGTCGACCAGCTCCTCAATCCGCCCGACCTCGCGGTCGCCTGGAACGCCGTCCTCAGGGCCGTCCAGGGCGGGGAGCTGGCCGAGTCCCGGCTCGACGAGTCGATCCTGCGCATCCTGCGGCTGAAGTCGAGGCTCCGGCTGTTCGACGATCCGTACGTCAGGCAGGGTGCCGTGGACCGGGTGGTCGGCACGAAGGCGCACCTGGCGGCGGCCGACCACATCGCCGAGCGGACGACAACGCTGCTGGTCAACAAGGGTGGCCTGCTGCCGCTGTCGAGCCGTACGCACAAGAAGCTGCTCGTCGTCGGCGCCGACCCGGCCTCCCCGTCCGGCACGACGGGCCCGCCGACGGGTGTCCTCGCGACGGCCCTCACCGAACTGGGCTTCACGGCCACCCCCCTGTCCACGGGTACGGCGCCTTCCTCCGCGACCATCACCAAGGCCGTCGCGGCGGCTCAGGACGCGGACGCGGTGGTCGTCGGTACCTACAACGTGACCGCGGGCAGCTCGCAGAAGACGCTCGTCGAACAGCTGGTGGCCACCGGGAAGCCGGTGGTCGCGGTCGCGATCCGCAACCCGTACGACGTGGCCCAGCTCCCCTCCGCCCCGGCCCACTTGGCGTCCTACTCCTGGACCGACGTCGAGCTGCGCGCGGCCGCCCGGGTGATCGCCGGGAAGGTCGCGCCTCGCGGGAAGCTGCCGGTGCCGGTGCAGCGGGCGGACGATCCGGCGCAGGTGCTGTACCCCATCGGATACGGGCTGTCGTACTAGACGGGGCGTAGGGCCCATACGCCTCGCACCCGGCGTACGACCCCCAACAGGCGCAAAGCCTCCCGCGCGTCTGGCGTGCGCCCGCCGAGGCGGGTCACGCTGGATGCGGGTCATCTGGGGAGGTGCCCGGGGGGATCGCGATGCGTGAGAGATGTTCCGTGGGGGTGGTCCGCACACTGCTGGTACTGCTCGCTGCCCTGCTGACCGGCTGCCAGGCCCTGTCGCCGTCCGGTTCGGGCGGCGACGAGCCGAGCAGGGCGCCCGAGGGAAGCGGCCGGGCGACCTCGACGCAGCCGTCGGGATACGGGGCGGTGTTCCTCGCGGTCGACGAGTGCAGTTCGTTCGGTACGACGAGCTTCACCGAGGTGCCGTGCACCAGTGAACGCGCGGCGGCGCGGGTGATCGCCCGTTACGACGGCAAGGTGGGCGACGGTCCGCTGTGCCCGGCGACCACCGACTTCGTGCTGCACATCAGCCGGCAGAGCGCCTCGTCCGACGAGGACGGCGACGGTTCGGTGCCGCAGGGCTACGCCTGCATGCGCAACCTGGAACCGCCGCATCCCGGCGACCCGGGCGGCGGGGGCGGTCCGCGCACCATCGTCGGCGACTGCGTCTACGGCTCCGGAAGCGGGCAGGTCCGCGAGACCGCGTGCGACGGCAGCGGCAAGAACCAGCCGCAGTACAAGGTGGTCAAGGCGGTGGCGAAGCGGGCCCAGTGCCCGGCGGACACCGCGCTGTACGTGCAGCTGAAGGGCGGGAGGAAAGTGGGCTGCGCCCGGCCGGTGTGATCAACGGCCGGGCGCAGCAAGGGAGTTACGACACGGGACTACGGGCGGCTACGGGCGCAGCGCCGGCTCGCGCTCCACGTCCCGTACGTCCAGCTTCTTGTCGAACTTGGCCAGCGGCTTCGCCTGGGCCGCGGTGGCGGCCGGGACACCGGCCCACTCCAGGATCCGGGCGGTGGCCAGCGCCTTCTGGTCCGCGACCAGACCGGCCACGTTCGCGCCGTGGTTCAGGCCCGGTGCCGTGAAGACGTACGAGTCCTTCGAGCCCTTGCCGACACGGAAGCGCTCCGCGCCCCACGGGTCGTTCTGGCCGTAGACGAAGAGCATGTGGTGGGCGTTGTGCCGCACCCAGGTGTCGACGTCGCGCATCGCCCACGGCTGGAACTTCATCGGGATCGAGCGTGGCACGAAGTTCCGCGGCGGCTGGTAGCCGTAGCGGATGTACTTCTTCTCGATGTACGGGAAGTTGATGGTGGGGGCGCCGAGTTGGGTGCCCGCCTGGTAGTAGTACGGCGTGTACGGCTCGAGCCCCTGGTCCGTGTAGAAGGAGAACCCGGAGATCGTGTCGACGGAGTTCCAGATGTCGTCGTCGGTCGCGGTCGCCGCGTTCGCCGGGATCGAGTCGCAGTCGGAGAGCAGGCTGTACTGCCAGAAGCCCCAGACGTAGTCGAGGACGACGGCCTCGTAGGCGCGGTCCAGGCTGCCGATGGTGTTGAAGGTGTAGCCGTTGTCGGCCGCGTACGCCGCGTACTTCTTCTCCAGCGGCTCCCGGCGCACCAGCGCCTCGCGCTGCACGGCGTTCAGCCGGTCGCGGCACTCCTTGGTGCCGACCTGCGTGAAGAAGCGGTCGTAGGCGGAGTCCTCGTCGTTGACCACATCGTTCGGGGCCACGTACGCGACGACCCCGTCCATGTCCTTGGGATAGAAGCGCTCGTAGTAGGTGGCGGTCATGCCGCCCTTCGAACCGCCCGTGGAAATCCAGTTCTTGGTGTAGATGGACTTGAGCGCCTTGAAGATACGGTGCTGGTCGCTGGCCGCCTGCCAGATGTCCAGCTTGGACCAGTCGGCCGGGTTTGGCCGGGACGGCGTGAAGAAGCGGTACTCCATGGAGACCTGGTTGCCGTCCACGATCTGCGTGGGCTCGCGGCGGCTGGGGTTCGTGGAGACGTTGTAGCCGCCGGTGTAGAAGACCGTCGGGCGGCTGACGTCCTTGTGCAGCACGGTGATCCGCTGCTGGAAGGTGCCCTTGGACGGGTGGCGGTGGTCGATCGGCTGGGTGTAGTTGAGGACGAAGAAGCGGTAGCCGGTGTACGGCTTCTCCTCGATCAGGCTCATCCCCGGGATGGCGAGCAACTGATCCTTGATGTCGGTCGGTCCGGTGGCCTCCGGCTGGGCGGCGGTGGCCGCCCCCGCCGTGCTCAGCGTGCCTATGAGCACGGCGAGCGCCAGCAGCCATCTGAGCGCCTTGCGCATGCACCCTCCCCTGTGAGTCAGATGTGCGTGCGGAAGCTATCGGAGCAACTCCCTTACGCACCAGGGGAGGTAAAGAAATCCTTGGGTCGCCGGCGGGTTCAGTACCGCTTCCAGCCATCGGAGTCGTACGAGCCGCTGCCCACCGAGGCCTTGAGCCATACCTTGCGGTGGCCGACGTACGCGCGCACCGGGCCGGCGTACTTCGTGTACAGACCCTTGTCCTCGACGGGCTTGAAGCCGCGCACCCGCAGGCTGACCGTCATATGGCGCTCGGCGCCGGGGTTCTTGGGGACGGTCACGGCGCAGAGGTAGGGGCCGCTCTTGTAGAGCTTCAGGGCGCCGGTGGAGAAGGTGAATGTCCTGATCTTGCGCCCCTGGCAGGGCCCCGACGCCGCCTGCGCCTCACCGGGCGCAGCGAGTGCGAGCAGTCCGGACGCGGTGAGCAGGGCCATGCCGAGCGCGGTCCGCCGCCGTATCGCACCAGTGTCCACTGTCGTCCCTCCCGTACCGCCGTCGAAGAGCGTACGGGTGTACGGACGCACGACGTATGTCGGATGGTTGCACGCCGGTCACCGAGGCACGCCGACCGTCTCCTCGGCATCCGGCTCCCCGACGAACGTCCGCCACAGCTCGGCGTACGCCCCGTCCAGGGCGAGGAGTTGGCCGTGGGTGCCGTCCTCCACCACACGCCCGTGGGCTCGATCCCCGACGTGGACGCAGGCCACCACGCCCCCCGAACCGCAGCAACAGCCGGTCAGGCCGCCAAAGGCGCGTCCTCCCCCACAAACGTCCGCCACAGCTCGGCGTAATGGCCCTCCAGCCGGAGCAGTTCGCCGTGGGTGCCGTCCTCCACCACACGCCCGTGAGCTGAACCCCCCGATGTCGCCCTCGCACCGCTCGGCCCTGGCGCGCCTCCCGGGCATCGAGACGACTGGCCGGACTCCGCCCGGCGCCCGACGTGGACGCAGGCCACCACGTCCCCCGAACCGCAGCGACAGCCGGTCAGGCCGCCAAAGGCGCGTCCTCCCCCACAAACGTCCGCCACAGCTCGGCGTAATGGCCCTCCAGCCGGAGCAGTTCGTCGTGGGTGCCGTCCTCCACGACCCGCCCGTGGTCCATGACCACCACCCGGTCCGCGCGGGCGGCCGTGGTCAGGCGGTGGGCCACCACCAGGGTGGTGCGGCGGCCTGTCAGGCGGTCTGTGGCCTGGTTGACCTGGGCCTCTGTGGCCAGGTCGAGGGCGGCCGTGGCCTCGTCGAGGAGGAGGATGTCGGGGTCGACGAGTTCCGCGCGGGCCAGGGCGATCAGCTGGCGCTGGCCGGCCGAGAGGTTGCGGCCGCGTTCGGCGACCTCGTGGAGGTAGCCGCCGTCGAGCGTGGCGATCATCTCGTGCGCGCCGACCGCGCGGGCCGCCGCCTCGACCTCGGCGTCGGTGGCTTCCGGGCGGCCGTAGGCGATGGCGTCGCGGACGGTGCCCTGGAAGAGGTACGCCTCCTGCGGGACGACGCCGAGACGGTGCCGGTACGAGGTGATGTCGAGGGCGCGCAGGTCCTGGCCGTCGACGGTGACGCGGCCGCCGGTGGGGTCGTAGAAGCGCGCCACCAGCTTCACAAGGGTCGACTTGCCGGCGCCGGTCTCGCCGACGAAGGCCACCGTCTGGCCCGCCGGGATGCTCAACTCGATGCCGCCGAGCGCCTCTTCGTCGTCCCCGTACGCGAAGTGCACGTCCTCGAAGGCGACCTCGCCGCGCAGGGACAGGACTTCGAGGGGTTCGTCGGCGGCCTTGGTGGAGGTCGGCTCCTGGAGGAGCTCCTGGATGCGGCCGAGGGAGACGGTGGCCTGCTGGTAGCCGTCGAAGACCTGGGAGAGCTGCTGGACCGGCGCGAAGAACAGGTCGATGTAGAGGAGGTATGCCACCAGCGCGCCGGTGGTCAGCGTGGCGTCGTCGACCCGCCCCGCACCCGCGATCAGCACGGCGGCCGCCGCGACGGACGACAGCAGCTGCACGAACGGGAAGTAGATCGAGATCAGCCACTGCCCCCGGATACGGGCCTGGCGGTAGCTGTCACTGCGCTCCGCGAACCGCCGGCCACCGTCACCCTCGCGCCGGAAGGCCTGCACGATGCGCAGCCCGGACACCGACTCCTGGAGATCGGCGTTCACCACCGACACACGCTCACGGGCGAGTTCGTACGCCTTCACGCTCGCCCGGCGGAAGAAGAACGTGGCGACGATCAGCGGCGGCAGGGTCGCGAACACGACCAGCGCCAGCTGCACGTCGATCACCAGCAGGGCGACCATGATGCCGAAGAAGGTGACGACGGACACGAACGCGGTGACGAGTCCCGTCTGCAGGAAGGTCGAGAGCGCGTCGACGTCGGTCGTCATCCGCGTCATGATCCGGCCGGTCAACTCCCGCTCGTAGTAGTCGAGTCCGAGCCGCTGCAGCTGGGCGAAGATCTTCAGACGAAGGGAGTACAGGACCCGCTCCCCCGTGCGTCCGGTCATCCGGGTCTCGCCGATCTGCGCCGCCCACTGCACGACCACCGCGAGCAGCCCGAGCAGCGAGGCCGCCCAGACCGCGCCGAGTGCCATCGCGGTGACGCCCTGGTCGATGCCGTGCCGGATCAGCACGGGCAGCAGCAGGCTCATGCCGGCGTCCACGGCGACGAGGGCGAGGCTGACGAGAAGAGGGAGCCCGAAGCCGCGTAGCAGCCGTTTCAGTCCGTACGACTCCTCGGGCCGCACCGCTTGGCCCTCGTCGATGTCCGGGGTGTCGGTCGCCGGGGGCAACGCGTCGACCTGGGCGAGGAGTTCGGGGGTGGCCGGTGCCCCGGCGAGCGCGGTGTCCTTGGGCTCGCGGTCGCCGGTCCACAGACGGGGCGTCACACCGCGCTCGGCGTCGAACTCGGCGTCCAGCTCGTCCCGTACGGAGGTGTCCTCCTGCGGGCACGCGGGCTGGGTGTGGCCGGGCGAGACGCCGCCGAGCTCGTCGGGGTCGGTGAGCAGGCGGCGGTAGAGGGCGGACCGTTCCTGCAGTTCCTCGTGGGTGCCGATGTCGGCGAGGCGGCCGGCGTCGAGGACGGCGATGCGGTCGGCGAGGTTGAGGGTGGAGCGGCGGTGGGCGATGAGCAGGGTCGTGCGGCCCTGCATGACCTGCTTCAGCGCCTCGTGGATCTCGTGCTCGACGCGGGCGTCCACGGCGGAGGTGGCGTCGTCGAGGACGAGGAGCCGCGGGTCGGTGAGGATCGCTCGGGCGAGGGCGACGCGCTGGCGCTGGCCGCCGGAGAGGGTGAGGCCGTGCTCGCCGACCGTGGTGTCGTAACCGTCCGGGAGCTCTGCGATGAAACGGTCCGCCTGGGCGGCGCGGGCGGCGGTCAGGATCTGTTCCTCGGTCGCGTCGGGACGGCCGTACGCGATGTTGTTGCGGACCGTGTCCGAGAAGAGGAAGGAGTCCTCGGGGACCAGGCCGATCGCGGCCCGCAGCGAGTCGAGGGTGAGCTCGCGGACGTCGTGGCCGCCGATGAGGACGGCGCCGTGGGTGACGTCGTAGAAGCGCGGCAGGAGGAGGGAGACGGTGGACTTGCCGGAGCCGGAGGAGCCGACGACGGCGAGGGTCTCGCCGGGGCGGATCTCGAAGCTGAGCCCGTCCAGGACGGGGGTGGTTTTGCCGGGGGCGCGGTCGTACCCGAAGGACACGTCGTCGAACTCGACGGTCGCGGGGGCGTCGGCGGGGAGGGTCTTGGTGCCGTCGGTGAGGGAGGGCTCGGTGTCGATCAGCTCGAGGACGCGCTCGGTGCCCGCGCGTGCCTGCTGCCCGACCGTGAGGACCATGGCGAGCATGCGGACCGGGCCGACCAGCTGGGCGAGGTAGGTGGAGAAGGCGACGAAGGTGCCGAGGGTGATGTGCCCGCGGACCGCGAGCCAGCCGCCCAGCGCCAGCATCGCGACCTGGCCGAGGGCGGGGACGGCCTGGAGGGCCGGGGTGTACTTGGAGTTGAACCGGATGGTGCGCAGGCGCCCGGCGAACAGCCGCCGCCCGACCTCCCTGAGCTTGCCGGTCTCCTGGTCCTCCTGCCCGAAGCCCTTCACCACGCGTACGCCGCTGACGGCGCCGTCGACCACGCCCGCGACGGCGGCGGCCTGGGCCTGGGCGTACCAGGTGGCGGGATGCAGCTTGGAGCGGCTGCGCTTGGCGATGTAGACGAGCGCGGGGGCCACGGCGAGGGCGACCAGGGTCAGCGGCAGCGACAGCCAGGCCATGATCACGAGGGAGATCAGGAAGAGCAGGATGTTCCCGATGGTCATCGGGAGCATGAACAGCAGGCCCTGGATCAGCTGGAGGTCACTGGTGGCACGGCCGACGACCTGGCCGGTGGACAGCTCGTCCTGGCGGCTGCCGTCGAGCCGGGTGATCGTCTCGAACATCTCGGTCCGCAGGTCGTGCTGGACGTCGAGGGCGAGACGGCCGCCGTAGTAGCGGCGGACGTAGGTGAGCGCGTAGACGAGGACGGCGGCGCCGAGCAGCACGCCGGCCCAGGGCGCCATGTCCCGGCTGTGATCACCGATCACGTCGTCGATGATCACCTTCGTGACCAGCGGCACCAGCGCCATGACCGCCATACCGCCGAGCGAGGAGCCGAGGGCGAGCACGACGTCCTTCGGATACCGCCAGGCGTATCCGGCCAGCCGCCGTGCCCAGCCGGGTTTCTCCCACCCGGCCCCGCCCTGTTGCCCGCTCACGCCGGTGCCCTCCGTCTGCCGGAAACCCTGATCTACCGGAAGGCACCAACACGGAACGAAGCGGATTTCATCCCGCCGCAACAAACAGGGGCGGGGCTCAGACGCGTACCCGCAGGTAGTAGAAGCGGGTCGTCTGTGCCGCGTTCTGGTTGTCGTCGCTGACCAGGAGTACCTTCAGACGGCCCTTCGAGTACCCCGTGATCGCCATTCCCTCGATGTTGTCGAGGAGGGGGTTGGGCTGGGGCTGCTTGGCGATCGCCCCCAGGGACGGACAGGTCACGATGTCGGTCAGGAGGGTCTTCCTGATCAGGCGTACGCCGTCCTGGCCCGTGAGGTTCTCGATGCCGCTGGTGTCCGTCGCGTGGCGCGGGTCGGCCAGGTAGAGGCGGACCGTGTTGCCGACGCCGGAGGTGAAGCCGCGCTCCAGGACGAGGAGACGGCCGTCGGGGGTCGCCTGCACCTCGGGGACGCCGAGGCCGGAGTCGAGCGGGTACGCGTACTGGGCGGCGAGGCGGAAGTGGTTGCCCTTGGTCCGGGTCCAGGTCTGGAAGCGGACGATGGTCGTGGAGTCGCCGGAGATCGCGTTCTCCATCGACGCCAGCAGGGTGTGGCCGCCGGGCAGCAGGGTCAGGCCCTCGAAGGTCTGGTTGGACGTGGCGCGGCCGGCGGGGGCGACCAGGAGCGAGGACGGGACCGGGAGGCGGTCGAGGATCTTGCCGTCGGTGCTGTAGCGGCGGATCGACGGCTCGGTCTCCGAGGTGATCAGGCGGGTGCCGTCCCGGTCGATGACCAGGCCCTCGCTGTCGAGCGCGGCACCCTTCTCGTCGGCGAGCTGGACGACGCGCTTCGGCTGCAGGCTCCTCGCGTCCAGGTCGAAGAGAGACGAGCGGTCCTCCAGGGCGGCGATGGAGCCGTCCCGGTCCACGGCGAGCGCGGAGAAGTTGCCGACGAATGTCCCCTCGTACGTCGTCTTGTCGAGCGCGTCGGAGAAGCGGTCGATGGAGACGGACGGGGAACAGGCGTTGGCCGCCGCGGAGTCGGGGGTGGCCGCGGCGGGCCCGGCGGCGGTGAGGCCGGTGGCCGCCGCCAGGGCCGCGGTGGCGGTCGCTATTACGGTTCTCAGGCGCATGGGCGTCACCGTAGGACGGGACGGTGACGGGCGGGAGACCGGCAGGCGTCAACTGGCCGCAAGATCCTTGTGAATCACCTTGGCCACACCCTGGATGGTGTTGATGCCGTAGTCCATGGTGCTGTTGCCCCAGGTGAGCACCGTGATCATGTAGTCGTGGCCGCCGCCGTTGAAGGTGCCGACGCTGTGCACCCGCCAGCCGTGCGTGGAGCGCTGCAGCCAGCCGTTCTTGACGTGCCAGGAGACCCCGGACGGACGGCCGTACGGCGTTCCCCAGCGCTGCGAGGAGATGACCTGGCCCATCAACTTCAGGATGTAGGCACGGGAGTTGTCGCTCAGCACCGAGTTCTTCGCGGTGATCAGCTTGAGCAGCTTCTGCTCGTCGGTGACGTTGATCTGGGTCAGGCCCCAGTAGCCGTTCGAGCCGGGGACGGTCTTCGTCATGCCGGCCGCGCTCAGGAAACCCTTGATCTTCGTCAGGCCCAGCTGCTTCCAGAGCTTGCTGGTCGCGGTGTTGTCCGACTTGGTGATCATGGCCTTGGCGAGCGAGGCCTCGGTGTCGGTCAGGTAGCGGTTGTGCTTCTTCGCGTCCCACAGGAGCGTGGCGAGGACGGTGACCTTCACGACGCTCGCCGAGTCGTAGGAGGACGAGGCCCGCAAAGAGCAGGTGGTGTTCGTGGAGCGGTCGTAGAGGCCGACCGCGATGGTGCCCTTGCGGTTGACGAGGGCGGCGGTGATGTCCTTCTGGAGCTTGGTGGCCAGAGCGGACTTGGACGACGTACAGCTGACCGTCGGTGTCGTGGCGGCCGCGGCGGGCGCGGCGGCGGCCACGGCGGGTATGAGCACGCCGAGTCCGACGGCTCCTGTGACGAGCGCTCTGGCGCGTCTGGTCGATATTCCGGAATTCCCGTGAGTCATGCCCCTGTTGACTCACGGGTTCGACCGAAAGGTTGTACGCCACTCCGGACCCGTTGGGCAAAGGCTGTACAAGGCGTTACCGCGCCCTTTGCCAATTCACAGGCAGGAGCCAGGTTCGCCACAGCGCGCACTCACCCCCCGTTTGCACGATGCGCTCGTGACATCTGCCACCGATCCACTCCCCCACACCGAGACCGTGTCCGCCGACTGGCCGCCGCCGGCTCCCCCCGCGGCGCCCCCGGACAAGGCACCGCGCTGGTCGCTGCCCGCCCTGATCGCGATCCTGGTCCTTGCGGCGGTCCTGTACGGCTGGAACCTGTCCGGCAACAGCCTCAACAGCTTCTACAGCGCGGCCATCTACAGCGGTACGAAGAGCTGGAAGGCGTGGTTCTTCGGCTCGCTCGACGCCGGGAACTTCATCACCGTCGACAAGCCGCCGTTCGCGCTCATGATCATGGGCCTGTCCTGCCGGGTCTTCGGCTTCGGCACCTGGCAGATGATGCTGCCCGAGATCGGGGCCGCGCTGGGCACGATCTGGATCCTGCACTCCTCCGTGAAGCGGTACTTCGGGCATGTGGCGGCCGCCGTCGCGGCGCTGGTCCTCGCGCTGACGCCGATCACGGTCGCCATCAACCGCGACAACAACCCCGACACCATCCTGGTGCTGCTGATGGTCGCCGGTGCGGCCCTCGCGCTCCGGTCGGTGCGCAACGACAAGCTGCTGCCGCTGATCGGTTCCGCGGTCTGCTTCGGGCTCGCCTTCAACACCAAGATGCTCCAGGGCTACATCGCCCTGCCGGCCGTCTTCGCCGTGTACGTGTACGCCTCGAAGCTGGGCTGGAAGAAGAAGGTCGTCAACCTGGCCCTGGCGGCCGTGGCGTTGGCGGTCTCCAGCTTCTGGTGGGCGACTGCGGTGTCCCTGGTCCCCGCCGACGACCGGCCGTACATCGGCGGTTCGACGGACGGCTCGGCCTGGAACCTGATCATGGGCTACAACGGCCTGGGCCGGGTCCTCGGCGGCGAGGGCAACGGCGGAGGCGGCGGTGGCGGGGGTGGCACCTTCGCCGGTACGGCGGGCATCGGCCGTATGTTCAACGACATCCTCGGCGGCCAGATCTCCTGGCTGATCCCCTTCGCGTTCGTCGCACTCGTCGCCGGCCTGGTGCTGTGCGGCCGTGCCCCGCGCACCGACGCCACCCGCGCCGCGCTCGTCCTGTGGGGCGGCTGGCTGGTGCTGCACTACCTGACCTTCGCGATGGCCGAGGGCACGATGCACCCGTACTACACGACCGCGCTCGCCCCCGGCATCGCGGCGCTGACCGGTGCGGGCGGCGTGATGATGTGGCGCGCCTTCCGCAGCGGTGACGCTCGCTGGTCCTGGGTCCTTCCGGCCGGTCTGGCCGTCACCGGCATCTGGGCGATCGTGCTGCTGCGCCGGGCGACCGGCTGGAACACGTGGTTGTGGCCGGTCGTCGGTGTGGTGATGGTCGCGGCGATCGTGGGCCTGTTCGTCTTCCGCTCCGCGAGCTCCGGTACGCGGGTCCGGCTGCTCGGCGCGTCCGTCGTCGCGGCGATCGTGGCGGCCCTCGCCGGCCCCACGGCGTACGCGGCCTCGCCGGCCTTCTCCTCCTCCGGCGGCGGCATGATGGGCGGCACCAACCCGACCGCGGGCCCGTCCACCGGCGGCGGCATGGGCGGTCCCGGCGGCGGCCGGGGCGGCATGGGCGGCGGCAACGGCGGTCCGGGCGGGCAGCTGCCCGGCGGTACGCAGCAGGGCGGCCAGGCGAGCGGGGAGCTGCCGGGCGGCGGCAACGGCCAGGCCATGCCGGGCGGCGGCAGCGGTGAGCTTCCGCAGGGCGGCGGTGCGCCGAGCGGTGCGCCCAATGGGCAGCAGGGTGGCCAACAGGGCGGTGCGAACGGGGAGTTCCCCGGCGGCGGCAACGGCCAGACCATGCCGGGCGGCGGCGAGAGCGGCAGCGGTACGGCTCCCGGCGGGAACGGCAACAGCGGCGGCTTCGGTGGCGGCGGCATGGGCGGTGCCGACAGCCGGCTCATCTCGTACCTGGAGAAGCACCAGGACGGCGCCAAGTGGCTGATCGCGGTGTCCAATTCGCAGAGCGCCGGCCAGATGATCCTCAGCACCGGCAAGCCTGTCATCTCCATGTTCGGCTTCACCGGCTCCGACAAGGCGATGACACTCGCCAAGCTCAAGGAACTGGTGAAGAAGGGCGAGTTGCACTACATCCAGCTCGGCGGCGGCATGGGCGGCGGTCCCGGCGGCGGCAACAACGCGAACCAGGAGCTCACCACCTGGGTGCAGAAGCACGGTACGGCGGTGAAGGAGAGCGCGTACAACAAGAACGCGACGTCGGAGTCGAACTCCTCGAACTCCTCGGGGTCGTCCTCCTCGAACTCCTCGGCGTCGTCGAACACCTCGACGATCTACCGTCTGGACCCGTCGGACGTCAGCTGACGCACACCGGCACCGAGCGGCCTCCGACCACACGGTCGGGGGCCGCTTTTAACGTCCCGTTAATCGACATGACCTCATGTTCATGTCACGCTCCCGTTTGCCGCCTCCATTCAACCCGCGTAGATGGGACTCTCTTTATGCTGGCGACACGCACACGCCGATGGAAGTCGGTGGCGCTGGCCACCGCTGCCGTCCTGGTCGGTCTGGCCACCCCGGCCCTGACCGCGGCTCCGGCCGCCGCCACGACGACCGACTACGACTCGACGTACTACAAGAACGCGATCGGCAAGACGGGCGCGAGCCTGAAGTCGTCCCTGCACACGATCATCAGCAGCCAGTCCAAGATCTCGTACTCCGCGGTCTGGAACGCGCTGAAGGTCACCGACCAGGACCCGAACAACAGCAACAACGTGATCCTGCTGTACAGCGGTGTCTCGCGCAGCAAGTCCCTCAACGGCGGCGACGTCGGCGACTGGAACCGCGAGCACGTGTGGGCCAAGTCCCACGGCGACTTCGGCGAGGTGACCGGTCCCGGCACCGACCTGCACCACCTGCGCCCCGCGGACGTCCAGGTCAACAGCATCCGCGGCAACCTGGACTTCGACAACGGCGGCAGCACGGTCACCAACGGCGGCGGCAGCCTGGTCGACTCCGACTCCTTCGAGCCGCGCGACGCGGACAAGGGCGACGTGGCCCGCATGATCCTCTACATGGCCGTGCGCTACGACGGCGGCGACGGCTTCGCCGACCTGGAGCCCAACGAGAAGGTCAACAACGGCAGCAACCCGTACATCGGCAAGCTCTCCGTCCTCAAGCAGTGGAACGACGAGGACCCGCCGAGCGCCTTCGAGGAGAAGCGCAACCAGGTCATCTACGACACCTACCAGCACAACCGCAACCCGTTCATCGACCACCCGGAGTGGGTGGACGCGATCTGGTAGCCGGTCAGCCGTCCAGGTGAGTGGGCGCGAACATCCGCAGCACGGCCGGGAGTACGACCACCGACGGCCCCGACTGCGACAGCGCCCTCGCCAGGTCGGTCTCCAGCGTCTCGGGGGTCGTGCGCACCCCCGGGACGCCGAAGGACTCGGCGAGGGCCACGTAGTCCGGCCGGGTCAGTTCCGTCGCCGTGGCCTGGCCGAAGGCGTCGGTCATGTACTCGCGCAGGATGCCGTAGCCGCCGTCGTCGACGATGAGCCAGGTGACGTTCAGGTCGTACTGGCGGGCCGTCGCCAACTCCGCGACGGAGTACAGGGCTCCGCCGTCGCCGGACACCGCGAGCACCGGGGTCGTCGGGTCGGCGGCCGCCGCGCCCAGGGCCGCCGGGAAGCCGTAGCCGAGGCCGCCGGCGCCCTGCGCGGAGTGCATGCGGTTGGGGCCCTTGGCGTCGAAGGCCGACCAGGCCCAGTAGGCCAGGATGGTCATGTCCCAGAAGGACGGGGAGTCGGCCGGGAGCGCCTTGCGCACCGACGCCAACACGTGCTGTTCCAGGGTGAGTTCCTGGGACGCGATGCGTTCGGCGACCTTCGCGAGCACCTCGCGCACCCGCTCCGGAGCCTCCTTGTCCTGCCGCTGCGACACCGTCTCCAGCAGCGCCTGCAACGCCAGTCGCGCATCCGCGTGGATGCCCAGCGCCGGGTGGTTGGACTCCAGCTTGCCGAGGTCGGCCTCGATCTGGACCACCCGGCCGCGCGGCTTGAACGTGTGGTAGTTCGAGGAGAGTTCGCCGAGGCCCGAGCCCACGACGAGGAGTACGTCCGCGTCCTCCAGGAAGTCGGTGGTGTGCCGGTCCTCGATCCAGGACTGGAGGGACAACGGGTGCTTCCAGGGGAACGCGCCCTTGCCGCCGGGCGTGGTGACCACCGGGGCCCGCAAGACCTCGGCCAGCTGCTGCAGCTTCCCCGAGGCGTCGGCGCGTACCACTCCCCCGCCCGCGATGATCGCCGGACGCTCGGCGCGCGACAGCAAGTCGGCTGCCACGGCCGTCAGTTCGGGGCGCGGCGGCAGGTCCTCCGGTGTCGCGTCGACACCGGTCACCACCGGGATGATCGTCTCCGCGAGCAGTACGTCCTGCGGGATCTCCACCCACACCGGGCCGTGCGGCGCGGTCAGCGCCGACTTCCAGGCCTCCGCGATCGCGGACGGGATCTGGGACTGGGTGCGGACGGTGTGGACCGACTTGACCACGCCCCTGAACGAGCCCGCCTGGTCGGGGAGTTCGTGCAGATAGCCGTGGCGGCCGCCGCCCAGCCCCGGCGTCGGGACCTGGCTGCTGATCGCCACCACGGGGGCGGAGGCGGCGCGCGCCTCCTGCAGCGCCGCGAGCGAGGTCAGCGCGCCCGGGCCGGTCGAGAGCAGCAGCGGGGCGGCCTCACCGGTCATCCGGCCGTACGCGTCCGCCGCGAACCCCGCGTTGTTCTCCACCCGCAGGCCGATGTATTGCAGCGAGGAGCGGCGCAGCGCGTCGAACATGCCCAGCGCGTGCTGGCCGGGCAGGCCGAAGACCGTCGTCGCGCCGAGCCCGGCCAGCGTCTCCACGACCAGGTCCCCGCCGACCCGGCCCGGCGGAGGATTCAGTGCCGCCTCCGTCTGGGCGGCCGTGGGGCGGAGTTCCAGGTCGTGGTCGTGGGTCACTTCGAACGAGCCTCGGCAATCTGGCGGGTCATGATCGTGGTCAGTTCGTACGCCGTGTGGGACGCGGCCACCGACGTGATCTCCGCGTGATCGTACGCGGGCGCCACCTCGACGACGTCGGCCGATACGAGGTTGCAGGACGCCAGGCCGCGCAGGATCTCCAGGAGCTCGCGCGAGGTCATGCCGCCCGCCTCCGGCGTACCCGTGCCGGGCGCGTGCGCCGGGTCGAGGCAGTCGATGTCGATGGAGATGTAGAGCGGGCGGTCGCCGATGCGCTGGCGCAGCTGGTCGGCCACCTCGTCGGCGCCGCGGCGGTAGATGTCCGCCGACGTGACGATGCCGAAGCCCATCTTCTCGTCGTCGGTGAGGTCCTGCTTGCCGTAGAGCGGGCCGCGGGTGCCGACATGGGACAGGGCCGACGTGTCGAGGATGCCCTCCTCCACCGCCCGCCGGAACGGCGTCCCGTGCGTGTACTCCGCGCCGAAGTACGTGTCCCAGGTGTCGAGGTGCGCGTCGAAGTGCAGCAGCGCCACCGGGCCGTGCTTCTTCGCGACGGACCTGAGCAGCGGCAGCGCGATGGTGTGGTCGCCGCCCAGGGTCATCAACCGCGCGCCGGTGCCCAGCAGTTCGTCCGCCGCCGCCTCGACGGTCTCCACGGCCTCGTTGATGTTGAACGGGTTCACGGCGATGTCGCCGCCGTCCGCCACCTGCGCCAGCGCGAAGGGGGACGCGTCCTGCGCCGGGTTGTACGGCCGCAGCAGCCGGGACGCCTCGCGGATCGCGTTGCCGCCGAAGCGGGCGCCCGGCCGGTACGAGACGCCGGAGTCGAACGGCACGCCCACGACGGCGACGTCGGCGCGGCCGACCTCGTCGAGGCGGGGCAGCCGGGCGAAGGTCGCGGGTCCGGCGTACCGCGGGATGCGGGAGGAGTCGACGGGGCCGCGGGGCGTCTCGTTGCTGCTCATGGTCGTATGCCTTCTTTCTGTCTTTACCGTTCGGTCTACCGGGCTGCCGGAACCGGCTCGGGAATCTCGCGCCCGGCGAGTCGTTCCCGCCAGGCCTCGAGTACGGCGGTGTCGGTCGCCGGGGTCGCCAGGGATACGGCGACGTAGGCGACCAGGGAGGACAGGAGGCCGTAGTAGACGGGCTCGTTGGCGAGGATGCCGTAGCCCGCCATGAGGCCGATGACGGCGAGACCACCGACGACCACGGAGGCCAGCGCGCCCTGGGCCGTGCCACGCCGCCACAGCAGCCCGCCGAGGATGGGGACGAGGAGGCCGCCGACGAGGAGGTTGTAGGCGACGGTGAGGGCCTCGACGACGTTGTTGAGGGCGATCGCCGTGCAGATCACCCCGACACCCATGATGAGGATGAAGGCGCGGTTGCCGCGCACCTCGTCATGGTCACCGGAAACGGTCCGCCCCCGCAACCGCGACCAGATGTCGTTGTTGGCGACGGTCGCGCAGGCGATCAGCGCGCCGGAGGACGTCGACATCACGGCGGCCAGGGCGGCGGCGAGCACCAACCCCCGCACGCCGACCGGCAGTTCGTCCTTGACGATGGTCGCGAAGGCGTCGTCCGGGCTGCCGAGCTTCGGGTACAGCACCCTGGCCGCCGTACCGATGACGGCTCCGGCGAGGGCGTAGGCGAGGCAGTAGGTGCCCGCGACCGTGCCGCCCCACTTCGCCGTCCTGTCGCTGCGGGCGGTGAACACGCGCTGCCAGATGTCCTGCCCGATGAGCATGCCGAACGTGTAGATCAGGACGTAGGTGAAGATCGTCTCGCCGCCGATGCCCAGCGGGTCGAAGTACTCGGTCGGCAGCTTGGCCTTCATCTCGGAGAAGCCGCCGGCCTTGACGACGGCGATGGGCAGCAGGAGCAGCAGCACGCCGATCGTCTTCACCACGAACTGCACCATGTCGGTGAGGGTGATGGACCACATGCCGCCGAGCGTCGAGTACGCGACGACGATCGAGCCGCCGAGGACGATCGCGACGGTCCGGTTCATGTCGAAGAGGACGTCGAAGATGGTGGCGTACGCGATGGTCGAGGTGACCGCCAGCATCAGCGTGTACGCCCACATGACCACGCCCGAGATGACGCCGGCCCGGCCGCCGTAGCGCAGGTCCAGCATCTCGGAGACGGTGTAGACCTTGAGGCGGGCGATGCGGGCGGAGAAGAAGACGGAGAGCGCGAGCAGGCCGAGGCCGATGGTGAAGACCATCCAGGCGCCGGAGAGGCCGTACTGGTAGCCGAGCCCGACCCCGCCGATGGTGGACGCGCCGCCGAGAACGATCGCGGCCATGGTGCCGGAGTACATGGCGGGCCCGAGGCGGCGTCCCGCCACCAGGAACTCGCTCTTCGACCTGGCGCGGCGCATGCCCCACCAGCCCATGGCCAGCATGCCGACGAGATAGACGACGATCACTGTGTAGTCGACGGCCATGAGGGCCTCCTTCGCGCAGTCGCTGCCGGGCCGGTCCGGATCGACAGTAGGTGGCCGGAAAGCGACTGCGAAGTGTACGTTTCATCCATTCGAGCCACTGCGGATGGAGGGAACGCACACCATGCCGGATCCCGCAGTTCCCCCCACTCCACCGGTGCCTCTGGCGTCCCTCCTGGCCCGTGAGGACCTGGCCCTGCAGCAGATCGCGGGCCCCTCCGATCCGGACATCGTCATCCACTGGGCGCACACCTCGGAGATGGCCGACCCGTACCCGTATCTGCTCGGCGGCGAGCTGCTGCTGACGGCCGGCGTGCACATTCCGGACGCGGCCGGCTCGGGCACCTACTTCGACGACTACGTGTCGCGGATCGTCGCGGCGGGCGGCGCCGCCCTCGGCTTCGGGCTCGCGCCCGTGCACGACACGGTGCCGCGCGCCCTGGTGGTGGCCTGCGACGCGTACGAGCTCCCGCTGATCGAGGTCCCGCCGCAGACCACCTTCTCCGGGGTGGCCCGCGCGGTCTGGCAGTTGATGGCCCAGGCCCGTCTCGCCGAACTGCGCCGCGTGACGGAGGCCCAGCAGAGCCTGGCCTCCGCCGCCTCCCGCCCGGATCCGGTGCCCTCGGTGCTGCGGCAGCTGGGGCAGCGGGTGGCGGGCCGGGCCGCGCTGTACGGGCCGGACGGGGTGGAGATCGCGTCCGCGGGACGCCCGGTGCCGGCCCATGTCCGCGAGGCGCTCGCCGAGCTCGCGGAGGTCGTGCGCCCCTCGGGTCCGGGGACGCCGACCTCCGCCACCGACACCGCCGCCGGCACCCACCTCGCCGCCTACGCCCTCGGCGCCGGACAGGGCTTCGTCCTCGGCGTCGCCGCCCCGCGGCGCGAACCCGGCGACCACACCATCGCCTCGGTCGCCGCCGTGCTGCTCTCCCTGCTCACCGGCGAGCACCAGAGCGGCAGCGGCGCGGCGAGGTCGTCGGCGCTCGTCCGGCTGCTGCTGGGGGCGCCGCCCGCGGACGTCGCCGCGCTCCTCGGCGCCGAGCGGTGGCTCGTCGTACATGCGCGGACGGACGCGCAGGTCCCCGACGCGATGGCCGCCTCCGCGCTGGGCGCCGCTCTCGGGTCGCCGCTGGTCGATCTGGCGGACGACGTCGTACGGGTCCTGGTGCCCGCCGGCCGCGAACCGGCCGCACAGCCGGGCTGGACGCTGGGCGTCAGCGCCGCCGTGGCCCCGTCCGGCTGGCCGTCCGCCGACACCCAGGCGGCGCGTGCGCTGGCCCGCGCCCGCGCCACCCGCTCCGCCCTGGTCCGGCACGGCGAGCGGGCCGGGCTCGCCGACCTGGTGTCCGCGGACGAGGCCACCGCGCACGCCCGCACGCTCCTCGCCCCGATCGCCGGCACCCCGGCCCTCACCGAGACGCTGCGCACCTGGCTGTCCCTGCACGGCAGTTGGGACCGCACGGCGGTGGCGATGTCCGTCCACCGCAACACCGTCCGCGGGCGCGTCGCCCGTTGCGCGGCACTCCTCGGCACGGACCTCGACGACCCGGACGTACGCATGGAGTTGTGGTTCGCACTGCGACAGCCGTAGGGGCACGGCAATAGGTACGGCGTACCAGAACTCTGAGTACGTGACCCACGTCCCAGCGTGCGGGACGCCAGGGACTCGCACAGTCCGCTGCCCCACAATGGGATTCATGCCGATACCCGGGACCCCCAGCCGCGCCGAGCTCGTCGACCACCTTGTACGGACCCGTATCGCGGGCGATGTCGCGACGCCCCGCGAGAACAATCTGAGCCACTACCGCCAGCTGGCGAACGGCGTCCGCAACTTCTGGCTGGGCCTGGAGCTCGGCGACCGCTGGAACGACGAGCAGGACGTGCTCGCGGTGATGGCCGAGCGGGTCGGCGTGAACGACGACGCCGAGTACCGGTACGGCCAGGACACCATCGACCCCGAGCTGACCGTCGACGGCCTGGAGCGCATGGCCGCGCGGCTGCGCAAGGCGGCCGAGGGGCAGCAGCGGGTGCTGCTCGCGACCGGCCACCCGGGCGGCCTGCTCGACGTGCACCGCGCCACGGCCGCCGCGCTGCGTGCCGCCGGCTGCGAGATCGTCGTCATCCCGGAGGGGCTGCAGACCGACGAGGGCTACGTCTGGCAGCTCGCGGACGTGGCGGTCCTGGAGCACGGCGCCACCCTGTGGCACACGCACTCCGGCGAGCCGATGAAGGCCATCCTCACCGCCCTGGAGCAGGAGGGCCGCCCGCTGCCCGACCTGGTCGTCGCCGACCACGGCTGGGCGGGCTACGCGGGCCAGCACGGCATCGACTCCGTGGGCTACGCCGACTGCAACGACCCGGCGCTCTTCCTCGCCGAGTCGGAGGGCACCGTCCAGGTCGTGGTCCCGCTGGACGACCACGTGGTCAGCCCGCGGCACTACGACCCGATGACGGCGTATCTGCTGGCGGAGGCCGGTCTCTCCTAGATGGCCGCGATCGATGCGGGGGCGCGCTCGGCGCGGGCGAGCCCCCGTACGACGTCCACGACACCGTGGCGGCGCACCGCGAGGCGGGCCAGCAGTTCGACGACCGGCGCGGTCACGTGTTCCGGGAACCGAGGGGTCGGCAGTCCCACGCTGCACGCCAAGTCGTCGGCGTGGACGACGAGTTCCATGAGGCGGGTGAGCAGGAAGTCGTCGAGCTCGAGGGACCAGTCGCCCCAGGACGAGACACGGACGGAACGCACGGCGGGTGCGCCGGGCACGTCCGTCCGCAGACGCCCGAGCGCCTCACGCACCCGCGCGTGCAGTGCCGTGTGCCCGTCCGCTGCCGTGGCCTCGCCGCCCTGCCGGATACGGGCGCTGACCGGCGCGTCGGCGCCGGCGTCCAGCCAGATGACCTTCTCCAGGTAGTACGCGCGCAGGGACACGACCGGCTCGGTCGGCACCGGCGCGGCGAGCATCCCGGGAAGGGCGAGCTCCTGCCAGAACATGTGCCCGGCCAGCCCGCGCACCCCGAAGTCCTTGAGCACGCTCGGCTCGTCCCAGGCCGCCGCCACGGCGGGTTCGGCGAGCAGTTCGGCGACGGTGTCGGCCGCCTCCAGGAACGCCTCCCGGATCCGCCCGCCCCGCCAGTTCCACGTCTCTGTCATGCACGCAATCTTCGGCCCTACCGGGGGACGCGGACCACGCCTTCCTGGATGACCGAGATGGCCAGTTGCCCGTCCTGCGTGTAGATACGGGCCTGACCGAGCCCGCGGCCGCCGTGTGCCGACGGCGACTCCTGGTCGTACAGCAGCCATTCGTCGGCGCGGAACGGTCGGTGGAACCACATCGCGTGGTCCAGCGAGGCCCCGACGACATCGCCGACCGCCCAGCCGCCGCGGCCGTGCGCGAGGAGGATCGAGTCGAGCAGGGTCATGTCGGAGACATAGGTGGCGAGGACGACGTGCAGCAGCGGGTCGTCCGCGAGCTTGCCGTTGGTGCGGAACCACACCTGGGAGTGCGGCTCGCGCGGCTCCCCGAACCTGCCGTACGGCGGCTCGTCGACGTAGCGCAGATCGATCGCCTCGCGCGCCTCCAGGAACTTCTCCACGACGGCGGGGGCGAGGTGGTCGTAGCCGCGCAGCCGCTCCGCGGAGGTCGGCAGCGTGGCCGGGTCGGGCGCGGAGGGCATCGGGGCCTGGTGCTCGAAGCCCTCCTCGTACCGCTGGAAGGAGGCGGAGAGGGCGAAGATCGGCTGGCCGTGCTGGACCGCGACGACGCGGCGCGCGGTGAAGGAGCGGCCGTCGTTCATGCGGTCGACGGTGTAGACGATCGGCGCGCCCGGGTCACCGGTGCGCAGGAAGTACGCGTGGAGGGAGTGGGCGTGCCGGTCCTCGGGGACCGTACGCCCGGCGGCGACCAGCGCCTGGGCCGCGACCTGTCCGCCGAAGACGCGCGGGACGACGGCGGACCGGGACCGGCCGCGGAAGATGTTCTCCTCGATCTGCTCGAGGTCGAGCAGATCGAGGAGACCCTGTAGTGCCTGGCTCATGGCAGACAGTTGTACCCGCCAGTCATTTCCTGGGGTTTCGCGGACCTTACAGACCCATGTCCTTGGCGATGATCGTCTTCATGATCTCGCTGGTGCCGCCGTAGATGCGGTTGACGCGGTTGTCCGCGTACAGGCGGGCGATCGGGTACTCGTTCATGAAGCCGTAGCCGCCGTGCAGCTGGAGGCAGCGGTCGATCACGCGGTGCGCGACCTCGGTGCAGAACAGCTTGGCGGAGGCGGCCTCGGCCGGGGTCAGCTCACCGGCGTCGAGGGCCTCGAGGGCGCGGTCGGCGACCGCCTCGGCGGCGTCCACCTCGGCCTGGCAGGCGGCCAGCTCGAACTTGGTGTTCTGGAAGGACGCGACGGGCTTGCCGAAGACGGTGCGCTCCTGGACGTACTCCTTGGCGAACCGGACCGCGGCCTTGGCCTGCGCGTAGGCACCGAAGGCGATGCCCCAGCGCTCGGAGGCGAGGTTGTGGCCGAGGTAGTAGAAGCCCTTGTTCTCCTCGCCGAGCAGGTCCTCGACCGGGACCTTCACGTCGACGAACGCCAGCTCGGCGGTGTCGGAGGTCTTCAGACCCAGCTTGTCGAGCTTGCGGCCTATGGAGTAGCCCTCGGACTTGGTGTCCACGGCGAACAGGGAGATGCCGTGGCGGCGGTCCTCGGCGGTGGGCGCGGCGGTGCGGGCGCAGACGATCACACGGTCGGCGTGCACGCCACCGGTGATGAAGGTCTTGGCGCCGTTGAGGACGTAGTGCGTGCCGTCCTCGCTCAGCTTGGCGGTGGTCTTCATGCCCGCGAGGTCGGAGCCGGTGCCCGGCTCGGTCATCGCGAGGGCCCACATCTCCTCGGCGGAGACGAACTTCGGCAGGAACCGCTTCTTCTGCTCGTCGGTGGCGAGCATCTTGATGTAGGGCAGGCCGAGCAGCACGTGCACACCGGAGCCGCCGAACTGGACGCCCGCGCGGGCCGTCTCCTCGTACATCACGGCCTCGAACTTGTACGAGTCGATGCCGGCGCCGCCGAACTCCTCGTCCACGCGGATGCCGAAGATGCCGAGCTCGGCGAGCTTGTAGTAGAAGTCGCGCGGCGCCTGGCCGGCGGCGAACCACTCGTCGTAGACCGGGACGACCTCGGCCTCGATGAAGGCGCGCAGGGTCTCCCGGAACGCCTCGTGGTCCTCGTTGAACACCGTACGGCGCACCGCCGCCACCTCCACCTGACTCAAGGGGTCCATGTCTAAGCGCTTGCTCAGAACTTTAAGGTACCGGCGGGTAGGGAGAGGCGTCCAGAGGTGATCCCGTAACGCTCGTCACTCCGCCCCGGCCGCCGCGAAGGCCCCCCGCGCCATCCGGTGCAGCAGTTCCGCCGTGACCCCGCGGCCCGGGAGCGAGCCCGGCCGCCCGAGGTGCGGGGTCGAGTTCAGGAGCCCGAAGACCGAGTGCACGGCGGAGCGGGCGGCGGGTTCCGCGAGCCCCGGGTAGACCTCGCGGAGCACACCCACCCACAGCTCCACGTACTGCCGCTGCAGCTGCCGCACCAGCTTGCGGTCGCTGTCGCGCAGGCGGTCCAGCTCGCGGTCGTGCAGGGTGATCAGGGGGCGGTCGTCGAGCGCGAAGTCGATGTGGCCCTCGATGAGCGAGTCCAGGACCGCCTCCGGCGCGGTCCCGTCCGCCTCCCGCTGGCGCCGCTTGGCACCCGTCAGCAACTGGCCGCTGATGCCCACCAGCAGCTCGGCGAGCATCGCGTCCTTGCCCGCGAAGTGACGGTAGAGGCCCGGGCCGCTGATGCCGACCGCGGCACCTATCTCGTCGACTCCGACCCCGTGGAAACCGCGCTCGGCGAACAGCCGCGCAGCCTCCTTGAGGATCTGCTCGCGGCGGGTGGGGGCGTCGGTTCTGGTGGCCATGGAAGCAATTCTAGACAGGGAGGTTAGCGGTCGTTAACCTGGAGGAAATGGTTAACGCTCATTAACAGTCGACCACTGGGTGAGGGGACCGCAGGATGCACGAGGCACCGGAGCTGACGAGCGCGGCAGATCCCGCGTCGGAGGCCTGGCGGGCCAATGAGCAGGCCCATCTCGCACTCGCCGAGGAGCTGCGCGGCAAGCTCGCCGCCGCTCGGCTCGGCGGCGGCGAGAAGGCGCGGGCCAGGCACACCGCGCGCGGGAAGCTGCTGCCGAGGGACCGGGTGGACACCCTGCTCGACCCGGGCTCGCCCTTCCTGGAGCTGGCCCCCCTCGCCGCCGACGGGATGTACGACGGGGCGGCCCCGGCGGCCGGCGTGATCGCCGGCATCGGGCGGGTGAGTGGCCGCGAGTGCGTGATCGTCGCCAATGACGCGACCGTCAAGGGCGGGACGTACTACCCGATGACGGTGAAGAAGCATCTTCGGGCGCAGGAGGTGGCCCTGGAGAACCGCCTGCCGTGCGTGTATCTGGTCGACTCCGGCGGGGCCTTCCTGCCCATGCAGGACGAGGTCTTCCCGGACCGGGAGCACTTCGGGCGGATCTTCTACAACCAGGCGCGAATGTCCGGGGCGGGCATCCCGCAGATCGCCGCCGTCCTCGGGTCGTGCACGGCCGGTGGGGCATACGTCCCGGCCATGAGCGACGAGGCGGTCATCGTCCGGAACCAGGGGACGATCTTCCTGGGCGGGCCTCCCCTGGTGAAGGCGGCCACCGGTGAGGTCGTCACGGCCGAGGAGCTCGGCGGCGGCGAGGTGCACTCCAGGGTCTCCGGCGTGACGGACCACCTCGCGGAGGACGACGCGCACGCACTGCGGATCGTGCGGAACATCGTCGCCACGCTGCCCGCGCGCGGGGCGCTGCCCTGGGAGGTGCAGCCCGCCGTGGAACCCAAGGTGGATCCCTACGGCCTCTACGGCGCCGTACCGGTCGATCCCCGCACCCCCTACGACGTACGCGAGGTCATCGCGCGCGTGGTCGACGGCTCGCGTTTCGCGGAGTTCAAGGCCGAGTTCGGGCAGACCCTGGTCACCGGGTTCGCGCGGATCCACGGGCACCCGGTCGGGATCGTCGCCAACAACGGCATCCTGTTCTCCGAGTCCGCGCAGAAGGGCGCCCACTTCATCGAGCTGTGCGACCAGCGCGGGATCCCGCTGGTGTTCCTGCAGAACATCTCCGGCTTCATGGTCGGCCGGGACTACGAGGCGGGCGGCATCGCCAAGCACGGCGCCAAGATGGTGACGGCCGTGGCCTGCACCCGCGTACCGAAGCTGACGGTGGTCGTCGGCGGGTCGTACGGCGCGGGCAACTACTCGATGTGCGGCCGGGCCTACTCGCCCCGGTTCCTGTGGATGTGGCCGGGCGCCAAGATCTCCGTCATGGGCGGCGAGCAGGCCGCGTCCGTCCTCGCGACCGTCAAGCGGGACCAGTTGGAGGCGCGCGGGGAGTCCTGGCCGGCCGACGAGGAAGACGCCTTCAAGGCGCCGATCCGGCAGCAGTACGAGCACCAGGGCAACGCCTACTACGCCACCGCCCGTCTCTGGGACGACGGTGTGATCGACCCGCTGGAGACCCGCCAGGTGCTGGGTCTCGCACTGACCGCCTGTGCCAACGCGCCGCTGGGTGAGCCCCAGTTCGGCGTCTTCCGGATGTGAGGAGGGGACCCATGTTCGACACAGTGCTCGTGGCCAACCGGGGCGAGATCGCCGTCCGCGTGATCCGTACGCTCCGCTCGCTGGGCGTGCGCTCGGTGGCCGTCTTCTCCGACGCGGACGCCGACGCACGGCACGTCCGGGAGGCCGACACGGCGGTACGGATCGGTCCGGCGCCGGCGGCCGAGAGCTATCTGTCCGTGGAGCGCCTGCTGGCGGCGGCAGCGCGCACGGGTGCGCAGGCCGTGCACCCCGGATACGGCTTCCTCGCGGAGAACGCCGCCTTCGCGCGCGCGTGCGCCGAGGCGGGGCTCGTGTTCATCGGGCCGTCCGCGGAGGCCATCTCGCTGATGGGCGACAAGATCCGGGCGAAGGAGACGGTGAAGGCGGCCGGGGTGCCGGTCGTCCCCGGCGGGCGTGACCCCGAACTGGCCGATGCGGCCCGTGAGTTGGGTGCGCCCGTGCTGCTCAAGCCGTCGGCCGGCGGTGGCGGCAAGGGCATGCGGCTGGTCCGGGACCTGGCCGTGCTGGACGACGAGATCGCCGCCGCCCGCCGCGAGGCCCGCGCCTCCTTCGGCGACGACACGCTCCTCGTCGAGCGGTGGGTCGACCGGCCCCGGCACATCGAGATCCAGGTCCTGGCCGACGGCCACGGGAACGTGGTGCACCTGGGCGAGCGCGAGTGCTCCCTGCAGCGCCGGCACCAGAAGATCATCGAGGAGGCGCCCAGCGTGCTCCTCGACGAGGAGACCCGGGCCGCGATGGGCGAGGCGGCGGTGCAGGCCGCCCGCTCGTGCGGGTATCGGGGCGCGGGCACGGTGGAGTTCATCGTCCCCGGCGGCGACCCGTCGTCGTACTACTTCATGGAGATGAACACCCGCCTCCAGGTCGAGCACCCGGTGACCGAGCTGATCACTGGGCTGGACCTGGTGGAGTGGCAGCTGCGGGTGGCGGCGGGCGAGCAACTGCCGTTCAAGCAGGACGACGTCACGCTCACCGGTCATGCCGTCGAAGCCCGCATCTGCGCCGAGACTGTGTCCATCAAAGAGGGGGCCCGCGGATTCCTCCCCTCCGGCGGCACCGTCCTCAAGCTGAGCGAGCCACAGGGCGACGGCATCCGCACCGACTCCGGGCTCAGCGAGGGCACGGAGGTCGGCTCGCTGTACGACCCGATGCTGTCCAAGGTGATCGCGTACGGGCCGGACCGTGAGACGGCCCTGCGGAAGCTGCGGGCCGCGCTGGCGGAGACGGTGACGCTGGGCGTGCCGACCAACGCCGGGTTCCTGCGGCGGCTGCTGGCCCATCCGGCGGTCGTGGCGGGCGAGTTGGACACAGGGCTGGTGGAGCGGGAGGTCGACTCGCTGGTGTCGGCCGACGTCCCGGAGGAGGTGTACGAGGCGGCTGCGGCCGTACGGCTGGAGGCGCTGCGGCCTCGGGACGAGGGCTGGACCGATCCCTTCTCGGTGCCGAGCGGCTGGCGGCTGGGCGGCGCGCCCAAGTCCGTTGGGTTCCCCCTGAAAGTGCCGGGACGCGAACCCGTCACGCATGAGACGCACGGCACGCACGCCGTCACCGACGACACCGTCTCCGTCACCCTCGACGGTGTCCGCCACACCTTCCACCGCGCCGCCGACTGGATCGGCCGCGACGGCGACGCCTGGCACGTGCGCGACCACGATCCGGTCGCCGCGTCCCTCACAGGCGCGGGGCATGCGGGCGCCGACTCGCTCACCGCGCCGATGCCCGGCACGGTCACGGTGGTGAAGGTCGCCGTAGGGGACCAAGTCGCCGTGGGACAGAGCCTGTTGGTGGTCGAGGCGATGAAAATGGAGCACGTCATCTCCGCGCCGCACGCCGGCACGGTCGCCGAGTTGGACGTCACCCCCGGCACGACGGTCGCCATGGACCAGGTGCTCGCGGTCATCACCCCGGTGGAGAACTCGGCGGAGGAGGAGAAATGACGCTCCCCATGGCCGTACCGGCCCAGGGCCTGCCCGCGCGGGTGCGCATCCACGAGGTCGGCGCCCGTGACGGCCTGCAGAACGAGAAGTCGACGGTGCCGACGGAGGTGAAGGCGGAGTTCGTCCGCCGCCTGGCCGACGCGGGGCTGACGACGATCGAGGCGACGAGCTTCGTGCACCCGAAGTGGGTGCCCCAACTGGCCGACGCGGAGCAGCTGTTCCCGCAGATCTCCGGCCTCCCGGCCGCCCTCCCGGTGCTCGTGCCGAACGAACGCGGCCTCGACCGGGCACTCGCGCTCGGAGCCACCCGCGTCGCCGTCTTCGCGAGCGCCACCGAGTCCTTCGCGAAGGCCAACCTCAACCGCACGGTGGACGAGGCGCTCGCGATGTTCGAGCCGGTGGTGGCCCGTGCCAAGTCCCGGCAGGTCCATGTCCGGGGCTATCTCTCCATGTGCTTCGGCGACCCCTGGGAGGGCGCGGTCCCCCTCCACCAGGTCGTCCGCGTCTGCAGGGCGCTGATGGACATGGGCTGCGACGAGCTGAGCCTCGGCGACACCATCGGCGTCGCGACCCCGGGACATGTGCTCGAACTGCTCTCCCTGCTCAACGAGGAGGGCGTACGGACCGACGTCATCGGCGTGCACTTCCACGACACCTACGGCCAGGCCCTCGCCAACACCCTGGCCGCGCTCCAGCACGGCGTCACCACCGTCGACGCCTCCGCGGGCGGCCTCGGCGGCTGCCCGTTCGCCAGGTCCGCCACCGGCAACCTCGCCACCGAAGACCTCGTGTGGATGCTTCAGGGTCTCGGCGTCGACACCGGAGTCGACCTCGGCCGCCTCGTCGCCACAAGCGTGTGGATGGCCGACCAACTGGGCCGACCCAGCCCGTCCCGCACCGTCCGAGCCCTCTCCCACCAGGAGCAGTGATCACAGCCATGGACTACCGACTCTCCCCCGAGCTGGAGGAACTCCGGCGCACCGTCGAGGAGTTCGCGCACGACGTCGTGGCGCCCAAGATCGGCGAGTTCTACGAGCACCACGAGTTCCCGTACGAGATCGTCCGCGAGATGGGCCGCATGGGCCTGTTCGGACTGCCGTTCCCGGAGGAGTACGGCGGCATGGGCGGCGACTACCTGGCGCTGGGCGTGGCCCTCGAGGAACTGGCCCGCGTGGACTCGTCGGTCGCCATCACGCTCGAGGCGGGTGTCTCCCTGGGCGCGATGCCGATCCACCTCTTCGGCACCGAGGCGCAGAAGCAGGAGTGGCTCCCCCGCCTCTGCTCCGGCGAGATCCTGGGCGCCTTCGGCCTGACCGAGCCGGACGGCGGCAGCGACGCCGGAGCCACGCGTACGACGGCCCGCCTCGACGAGTCGACGGACGAGTGGGTGATCAACGGCACCAAGTGCTTCATCACCAACTCGGGCACGGACATCACGGGGTTGGTGACGGTGACCGCGGTCACCGGCCGCAAGCCGGACGGCAGGCCGCTGATCTCGTCGATCATCGTCCCGTCCGGCACCCCGGGGTTCACGGTCGCGGCGCCGTACTCGAAGGTCGGCTGGAACGCCTCGGACACGCGTGAGCTGTCCTTCTCCGACGTCCGCGTCCCGGCGGCGAACCTGCTGGGCGAACAGGGCCGCGGCTACGCCCAGTTCCTGCGCATCCTCGACGAGGGCCGCATCGCGATCGCGGCGCTGGCCACGGGCCTCGCGCAGGGCTGTGTGGACGAGTCGGTGAAGTACGCGAAGGAGCGGCACGCCTTCGGCCGGCCGATCGGCGCCAACCAGGCCATCCAGTTCAAGATCGCCGACATGGAGATGAAGGCCCACACGGCCCGTCTGGCCTGGCGGGACGCGGCCGCCCGGCTGGTGTCGGGCGCCCCCTTCAAGAAGGAGGCGGCCCTTGCCAAGCTGCACTCCTCCACGATCGCCGTCGACAACGCCCGCGACGCCACCCAGATCCACGGCGGCTACGGCTTCATGAACGAGTACCCGGTGGCCCGCATGTGGCGCGACTCCAAGATCCTGGAGATCGGCGAGGGCACGAGCGAGGTCCAACGGATGCTGATTGCACGGGAGTTGGGACTGGTGGGCTGACACAGGGGCCGTAGCGACGCAGCTCACACACTGCCGCACAGGCTTGCCACAGGTTCGGGCCCGGAGCGCCCCGCCCCCTGGACAAGGACTGAGGTTAGGCTAACCTACCTTTGAACTTGTCCGGCGGGCGCTCCGCCCCGTTCGAAAGCGGCCACACCCATGCCCAATGCCCGTGCCACCCACCTCACCCGCCGCGGCATCCTCGCCGCGGGCGGCGCCCTCGGCCTCGGGGCCGCGCTCGCGGCCTGCGGTGACGACGACGCGAAAAGCGGGGGCTCGGGCAGCGACGACACGGCTGCCGCCAAGTCCGGCCCCTGGTCCTTCAAGGACGACCGCGGCGAGACCGCGAAGGCCGACAAGGTCCCCTCGCACATCGTCGCGTTCGTCGGCGTCGCCGCGGCGCTGTACGACTACGGCATCCAGGCCAAGGGCGTCTTCGGTCCGACGAAGACCAAGGACGGCAAGGCCGACGTCCAGGCCGGCGACATGGACATCAGCAAGGTCACGATCCTCGGCAACGAGTGGGGCCAGTTCAACATCGAGAAGTACGCGGCCCTCGCGCCCGACGCACTGATCTCCACGATGTTCGACGACGCCGGCACGCTCTGGTACGTCCCGGAGGAGTCGAAGAAGAAGATCCTCGCCGTCGGCGCCCCGAGCGTCGGGATCTCCGTCTACGACCGCCAGCTGACCGAACCGCTGCAGCGCATGCTGGCGCTCGCCAAGTCCCTTGGCGCGGACACCACTTCGAGCAAGGTGACCGAGGCGAAGAAGGCCTTCGAGGACGCCGCGGCCCGGCTGCGCGCGGCCACCAAGGCCAAGCCGAACATCAAGGTGCTGGCCGGCTCCGCGAGCCAGGACCTGTTCTACGTCTCCGGCTCCAACCTCTCCATCGACCTCGAGTACTTCAAGGCGCTCGGCGTGAACTTCGTCGAGCCGTCGGAGAAGGCCAAGGCGAAGGGCGGCGGCTGGTACGAGTCGCTGAGCTGGGAGAACGTCGACAAGTACGACGCGGACATCATCATGATGGACAACCGCACGTCGGCGATCCAGCCCGCGGACATCACCGAGGCGACCTGGAAGAAGCTCCCGGCGGTGAAGGCGGGCCAGGTCATCGCCCGCAACCCCGAGCCGATCCTGTCCTACGACAAGTGCACCCCGCTGCTCACCAGCCTTGCCGAGGCGATCGAGAAGGCGAAGAAGGTCAGCTGACATGACTACGGCCGTAGCCGCCCCGTTCCGTTTCTTCTCTCTCCAGGTCGTACGGACGAGGCGGCTCGGCCCGTCCCTGGTCCGGGTCTCCTTCACCGGAGAGGACCTGCGCCACTTCTTCTCCGACGGGCGCGACCAGTCGCTGTCGTTGTTCGTCCCGCACCCGGGCCAGCCGGAGCCCGTCGTACCGATCGAGCTCGGCGACGGCTGGTGGCAGGCCTGGCGCGAACTGCCCGACGACGTACGGGCGGTGATGCGGTCGTACACCCTGCGGGCCCTGCGGCGCGAGCCCGACGAGATCGACATCGACTTCGTGCTGCACACCCCGGCAGGGCCCGCCTCCGCGTGGGCCGCCCGGGCCGGCGCCGGTGACCGGGTACTCCTCCTCGGGCCTGCGATCGCCGACAACCGGGCGATCCGCTTCCGGCCGCCCGAGGACACCGATCTCGTGCTCCTCTGGGGCGACGAGACCGCCCTCCCCGCCGTCTCGGCGATCCTCGAGTCGCTGCCGTCGGGCACCCGTGCCCGGGTCTGGCTGGAGGTGCACGACGCCGGGGACATCCAGGACCTGGCGACCGAGGCCGACGCCGAGATCACCTGGCTGGTGCAGGACCCGGACCGCGTCGAGGGGTCCCCCATGGCCCTCGACGCCCTGCGCGAGGCCCAACTCCCGCCCGCCGAGCGGCCGTACGTCTGGATCGCGGGCGAGTCCGGGTCCGTGAAGGCGCTGCGGCGGCACCTCGTCGGCGAGCGCGGGATCGACCGGCGGCGGGTCACCTTCGTCGGCTACTGGCGCCAGGGAATGACCGAAGAACAGCTGCGCACCGCCGAATAGTCACCACCGGGACCGGAGTGATCACGGTCACGGTCGATGCTGCCCTGATCCAGCATTACTTAGGTTAGCCTTACCTAAGTTGCCACCCTCAAGTTGCAGCCCCCACCGGAGGACACCCCACATGCGCTCGCACCTGCTCAATGACACGACCGCGGAGCAGTACCGCCGCTCCGTGACCGAAGGCGTCGAGCGGGTGGCCGCCAAACTCGCCGCCACCAAGCGTCCGTTCACCGGCGTCACGGTCGACGCCCTCGCTCCCCGCATCGAGCAGATCGACCTCGACACCCCGCTGTTCGACACCGCGGCCGTGCTCGACGAGCTGGAGGAGGTCTACCTTCGCGACGCGGTCTACTTCCACCACCCGCGCTATCTCGCCCACCTCAACTGCCCGGTCGTCATCCCTGCGGTGCTCGGCGAGGCCGTCCTCTCCGCCGTCAACTCCTCCCTCGACACCTGGGACCAGTCGGCCGGCGGCACCCTGATCGAGCGCAAGCTCATCGACTGGACGACGGCCCGCATCGGCCTGGGCCCGGCCGCCGACGGCGTGTTCACCTCGGGCGGCACCCAGTCCAACCTGCAGGCGCTGCTGCTGGCCCGCGAGGAGTCGAAGACCGACAGCCTCGCCAAACTGCGCATCTTCGCCTCCGAGGTCAGCCACTTCAGCGTGAAGAAGTCGGCGAAACTGCTGGGCCTGGGCCAGGACTCGGTGGTCTCCATACCCGTCGACCACGACAAGCGGATGCAGACCGTCGCCCTCGCCCGCGAGCTGGAGCGCTGCAAGAAGGACGGCCTGGTCCCGATGGCCGTCGTCGCCACCGCCGGCACCACCGACTTCGGCTCCATCGACCCGCTGCCCGAGATCGCCGAGCTCTGCGGCCAGTACGACACCTGGATGCACGTGGACGCGGCCTACGGCTGCGGGCTGCTCGCCTCGCTGAAGTACCGCGGCCGCATCGACGGCATCGAGCGCGCCGACTCGGTCACCGTCGACTACCACAAGTCCTTCTTCCAGCCGGTGAGTTCGTCCGCCGTGCTGGTCCGGGACGCCGCCACCCTGCGCCACGCGACCTACCACGCCGAGTACCTGAACCCGCGCCGGATGGTGACCGAGCGCATCCCCAACCAGGTCGACAAGTCCCTGCAGACCACCCGTCGCTTCGACGCCCTCAAGCTGTGGATGACGCTGCGGGTGATGGGCGCCGACGGCATCGGCGAGCTCTTCGACGAGGTCTGCGACCTGGCGGCGGAGGGCTGGCGGCTGCTCGCGGCCGACCCCCGCTTCGACGTGGTCGTACAGCCCACGCTCTCCACCCTGGTCTTCCGCTACATACCGGCCGCCGTCACCGACCCGGCCGAGATCGACCGCGCCAACCTGTACGCCCGCAAGGCCCTGTTCGCCTCCGGCGACGCGGTGGTCGCGGGCACCAAGGTGGGCGGCCGCCACTACCTGAAGTTCACCCTGCTCAACCCCGAGACGACGACCGAAGACATCGCCGCCGTCCTCGACCTGATAGCCGGCCACGCCGAGCAGTACCTGGGAGAGTCCCTTGACCGCGCGTCCTGAACACCCGACCAAGACCCATGACTTCGTGGGGATCGGGCTCGGTCCCTTCAACCTCGGGCTCGCCTGTCTGACCGAGCCGATCGACGAACTCGACGGCGTCTTCCTGGAATCGAAGCCGGACTTCGAGTGGCACGCGGGCATGTTCCTGGACGGCGCCCACCTCCAGACCCCGTTCATGTCGGACCTGGTGACGCTGGCCGACCCGACGTCCCCGTACTCCTTCCTCAACTACCTCAAGGAGTCCGGCCGTCTGTACTCGTTCTACATCCGCGAGAACTTCTACCCGCTGCGGGTCGAGTACGACGACTACTGCCGCTGGGCCGCGAACAAGCTGAGCAGCGTCCGCTTCAACACGACGGTCACCGAGGTCAGTTACGAGGACGGGCACTACCTCGTCCGCACCGAGGCCGGCGGCACCTACCGCGCCCGGCACCTCGTCCTCGGCACCGGCACCTCACCGCACTACCCGGAGGCCGTGCGCGGCCTGGACGGCGACTTCTTCCACAACTCCCGCTACATGCAGCACAAGGCGGAGCTGCAGCAGAAGGAGTCGATCACGATCGTCGGCTCCGGGCAGTCCGCCGCCGAGATCTACCACGACCTCCTCAGCGAGATCGACGTCCACGGCTACCGCCTGAACTGGGTGACGCGCTCCCCGCGCTTCTTCCCGCTCGAATACACCAAGCTCACGCTGGAGATGACCTCCCCGGAGTACATCGACTACTACCGCGAGCTCCCGGAAGCCACCCGCTACCGGCTCACGCAACAGCAGAAGGGCCTGTTCAAGGGCATCGACGGCGACCTCATCAACGAGATCTTCGACCTGCTCTACCAGAAGAACCTCGGCGGCCCCGTGCCCACCCGCCTGCTCACCAACTCCGCGCTGACCGGCGCGCGTTACGAAAACGGCGCGTACACCCTCTCCTTCCGCCAGGAGGAGCAGGAGAAGGACTACGAGCTCGACACGCAGGGCCTGGTCCTGGCGACCGGCTACAAGTACGCCGAGCCGGAGTTCCTGGCGCCGGTCAAGGAGCGGCTGCGCTACGACTCCCAGGGCAACTTCGACGTCGCCCGCAACTACTCGATCGACACCACGGGCCGGGGCGTCTTCCTGCAGAACGCCGGCGTGCACACCCACAGCATCACCAGCCCCGACCTGGGCATGGGCGCGTACCGCAACAGCTACATCATCCGTGAGCTGCTCGGCACCGAGTACTACCCGGTCGAGAAGACCATCGCGTTCCAGGAGTTCGCCGTATGACCTTCACCTTCCGCCCGCTGGACCCGCTGAAGGACGCCGAACTCCTCCATGCCTGGGTCACCCATCCCAAGGCCGCCTTCTGGATGATGCAGGACGCCACCCTGGTGGACGTCGAGCGCGCCTACATGGACATCGCGGCCGACGAGCACCACCACGCGCTGCTCGGCCTGCAGAACGGTGACCCGGCCTTCCTGATGGAGAAGTACGACCCCGCGCACCGCGAACTGGTCGGCCTGTACGAGCCGTTGCCCGGTGACGTCGGTATGCACTTCCTCACCCCGGCGACCGACACGCCCGTCCACGGCTTCACCAAGGCCGTCATCACCGCCGTCATGGCCCACCTCTTCGAGGACCCGGCCGTCGACCGTGTCGTCGTCGAACCGGACGTCTCCAACAAGGCCGTCCACGCCCTGAACGAAGCCGTCGGGTTCGTCGCCGAGCGCGAGATCCAGAAGCCGGAGAAGAAAGCGTTGCTGAGCTTCTGCACCCGGGAGCAGTTCTTGGCGGCAACGGGGGTGTCCGCATGACGCTCGCCGACGCCGTGGCCCACCTCTCCCCCGAACGCTGGGAGAAGGCCAACCGCCTCCTGATCCGCAAGGCCCTCGCCGAGTTCGCGCACGAGCGGCTGATCACGCCGGAGGAGCAGGGCGAGGGTTACGTCGTCCGCAGCGACGACGGCCTCACCCGCTACCGCTTCACCGCCACCCGCCGCGCCCTCGACCACTGGCAGGTCGACGCCGACTCGATCACCCGCCACCGGGACGGGACCGAACTCCCCCTCGCCGCCCTGGACTTCTTCATCGAGCTGAAGGACACCCTCGGCCTGAGCGACGAGATCCTCCCCGTCTACCTGGAGGAGATCTCCTCCACTCTCTCCGGCACCTGCTACAAGCTCACCAAGCCGCAGATACCGGTCGCCGAGCTCGTCAAAAGCGGCTTCCAGGCCATCGAGACCGGCATGACCGAGGGCCACCCCTGCTTCGTCGCCAACAACGGGCGGCTCGGCTTCGGCATCCACGAGTACCTCTCGTACGCCCCCGAGACCGCGAGCCCGGTCCGCCTGGTCTGGCTGGCCGCGCACCGCGACAGGGCGGCGTTCACCGCGGGCGTCGGGATCGAGTACGAGTCCTTCGTACGGGACGAGTTGGGCGAGCGGACCGTCGAGCGGTTCTACGGCATCCTGCGCGACCGCGGCCTGGACCCCGCCGACCACCTCCTCATCCCCGTCCACCCCTGGCAGTGGTGGAACAAGCTCACCGTCACCTTCGCCGCCGAGGTCGCCCGCGGCCACCTCGTGTGCCTGGGCGAGGGCGAGGACGAGTACCTGGCCCAGCAGTCCATCCGGACCTTCTTCAACAGCTCGCACCCCGAGAAGCACTACGTGAAGACGGCCCTGTCCGTCCTCAACATGGGCTTCATGCGCGGACTTTCGGCCGCCTACATGGAGGCGACCCCGGCGATCAACGACTGGCTGGCCCAACTCGTCGAGGGCGACCCGGTGTTGAAGTCCACGGGCCTGTCGATCATCCGTGAGCGGGCGGCCGTCGGCTACCGGCACCTGGAGTACGAGAAGGCGACGGACCGCTACTCGCCGTACCGCAAGATGCTCGCGGCGCTGTGGCGCGAGAGCCCGGTGTCCGCCCTCCGGGACGGCGAGTCGCTCGCGACCATGGCCTCCCTCGTCCACGTCGACCACGAGGGCGCGTCCTTCGCGGGCGCACTGATCGAGCAGTCGGGCCTCCCGCCCACGGAGTGGCTGCGGCACTACCTGCGGGCCTACTACACCCCGCTGCTGCACAGCTTCTACGCCTACGACCTGGTGTACATGCCGCATGGCGAGAACGTGATCCTCGCCCTGAAGGACGGCATCGTCCAGCGCGCGATCTACAAGGACATCGCCGAGGAGATCGCCGTCATGGACCCGGACGCGGTGCTGCCGCCGACGGTCGAGCGGCTGCGCGTCGAGGTCCCCGAGGACAAGAAGCTCCTGTCGATCTTCACGGACGTCTTCGACTGCTTCTTCCGCTTCCTCGCGGCGAACCTCGCCACCGAAGGGATCCTGGAGGAGGACGACTTCTGGCGGACGGTCGCGGACGTCACCCGTGAGTACCAGGCCTCGGTGCCCGAACTCGCCGACAAATTCCGGCAGTACGACATGTTCGCGCCCGAGTTCGCGCTGTCCTGCCTCAACCGGCTCCAGCTGCGCAACAACAAGCAGATGGTCGACCTGGCGGACCCGTCGGGCGCCCTCCAGCTGATCGGAACCCTGAGAAATCCCGTCGCGGGGTTCTGATCGAGCGGACGGGCACCCCGGAGTACGGTCCTCCGGGGTGCCCGTTCAGCATGTTCGGCCTACTTCGCCGGCCACGGAACCTGCGGCGACCGGTAGTACTTGATCCCCAGCGCGTCCCACCGCGGCCCCTGCGCCGCGAGCCGCACCTTGTAGGCGTCCCAGTCGTGCGTGGAAGCAGGCGACCAGCCCAGCTCGGCCGCACCGGCCAGCCTCGGGAAGATCATGTAGTCGATGTCCGCGTTCGTCACGATGGTCTCGGTCCACAGCGGCGCCTCGACACCCTTGATCGCCGAACTCGGCGCCCCGGCAAGGTAGTTGCCCGGATCCCAGTCGTACGACCGCTTCACCTCCACCAGGCCCGCCCAGTCCTGGCCGAGCGGGGTGTCCTCGGTGTACTTCATGTCGAGGTAGATCCGGTCGGCGGGCGAGAGGATCAGCCCGGTCCCGTTCTGTGCTGCCTTCGCGACCTGCGCCTTCTCCGCCGCGTCGGTGTCGTCCAGACCCCAGTACTGGGCAAGGGCCCCCTTGGCCGGGTGCGCGCCGGTCAGCTGGTGCCAGGCGATCACCGTCTTGCCGTACTTGGCGACGATCGGCTGTACCCGGTCCATGAACTTCACGTAGTCCTCGTGGCTGGTGGAGTGCGCCTCGTCGCCGCCGATGTGCAGGTAGCGGCCCGGCGTGATCGCCGCCAGCTCGCGGATGACGTCGTCCACGAAGGCGTACGTGAGGTCCTTGCCGACGCACAGCGAGCTGAAGCCGACGTCGGTGCCCGTGTACAGCGGGGGTGCCACGCCGTCGCAGTTCAGGTCGGCGTAGGAGGCGAGGGCCGCGTTGGTGTGGCCCGGCATGTCGATCTCGGGGACGACCTCGAGGTAGCGGGAGGCCGCGTACCGGACGATCTCCTTGTAGTCGGCCTTGGTGTAGTAGCCGCCGGGACCGCCGTCCACCTGGGTCGAGCCGCCGTAGGTCGCAAGACGCGGCCAGGAGTCGATGGCTATGCGCCAGCCCTGGTCGTCGCTGAGGTGCAGATGCAGCTTGTTGACCTTGTAGAGGGCCAACTCGTCGATATAGCGCTTGACTTGGGCCACGGTGAAGAAGTGGCGGGAGACGTCGAGCATCGCACCGCGGTAGGCGTAGCGCGGGCTGTCCTTGATCGTGCCGCCCGCGACCAGCCACGGCCCCGGCTGCACGGAGTCCTTCTCCACGGCCGCCGGGAGCAGCTGGCGCAGGGTCTGCACGCCGTGGAAGAGGCCGGCGGGCTCGGCGGCGGTGATGGTGACGCCGCCGCGGCCACTGTCGAGGCGGTAGCCCTCGGCGCCGAACGGGCCCTTGGCCAGCCGGAGTCGGACGCCTCCGCCGTCCTGCGTGGTGAGGGGCAGACGGTAGCCGGTGGACGGGCGCAGGATGTCCGCGAGGTACTCGCCGACCCGGCGCACCTCGTGCGAGCCGTCGACGCGGATGGCCGTGTCGCGGGTGATGCGGTACGGGGATCCGCCCGGCGTGACCGACGTGGGTGCCGGAACCACCCGGTCGAGCGGGGTCGCCGTGGCCTTCGGAGCCGGTGCCGCACCGGCCGTGAAGGCGCCGGCCGCCGCCACGAGCAGCAGGCATCCGAGGACGCGGGCCAGGCGCGGAGTCGTTCTGTGGTGCCGTCTCACGTGCGCTCCCTTCAACCGGGACCAGAATTGGTAGAGACCACTCTGCCGTAGAACCGGTGAAACAATCGCCCCATGGCGGAAATCATCCAGAAGGACGGCACGTGGACCTTCGACGGCGACGCCCTGCGACTGACTCCAGGACGGGACAGAAACGTCAGCCTCCTGCGCCGGACCCTGGGTGAACTCGTCGTCCCGCTGGGCGCGTTGGCGGGAGTCTCGTTCGAGCAGGGCAAGAAGTCCGGGCGGCTGAGGCTGCGGCTGCGCGACGGCGCCGACCCGCTGCTGCACGCCTCCGGCGGCCGCCTCACCGAGCCCAACGACCCCTACCAGCTGCTCGTCGAGTCCGACCGCTACGGCGTCGCCGAGTACTTCGTGGACGAGGTCCGCAATGCCCTGCTGCTGGACGAGGTCGCCTCCGACCCGGTGAACGAATACCTGCTCCCGGGCCCGCCCGTCCCGCTCTCCGTCTCCGCCGGCGACGGCACCGCGAGCTTCGACGGCGAGCACATCCGCCTGGAGTGGAACTGGAAGACGGAGGACGCCAAGGCCGCCGCCGGCACCCGCACCCTCGCCGTCACCGACCTGATCGGCGTCGAGTGGCAGCCCGCGGTCGGCCTGGAGAACGGGCATCTGCGCTTCGCCGTACGCAACGCGCCCACCAAGGCGCCGCCCAAGTACGACCCCAACTCCGTCGAGTTGTGGGGCTTCAAGAAGGACCCGCTGATGGCCCTGGTCGCCGCGGCCGTGCAGGCGCGGCTGCCGCATCCGTCGACGCCGGCCCTGACGGACGTGGAACCGGCGAAGCCGCAGATCCCCCAGCAGTCCGGCCCCGCCGACCGGCGCGAGGACGAGCACGACGCACTGCTGCGGCGGCTGCGCGAGCTCGGCGAGCTGCACCGCACGGGAGTGCTGACGGACGAGGAGTTCCACATGGCCAAACAGGCGATCCTCAAGCGCATGTGAGGACCGCCTGTCGTACGTACACCCTGCCTTCGGGGTGTGCGCCTACTTGGCCTTGCGCGCCACCGTGAAGTGGTCGATCCGGTCACCGGTCTCGGCGATGCCCTGGACCTTCAGCTTGGCGTAGCGGCCCTTCGAGGCGGGCTCTACGTCCACGCGCAGGAACGAGTAGTTGAGGTAGCGCACCCGGGACCAGGCGACGGTCTCGTTGACCTTGCCGTCCTTGGTGTTGATGAACGAGGCGACGGTGTCACGCTCGTTGAGGTGGCCCTCGTAGGAGTCCGGCGCGGTGAACGCGTACAGGCTGCGGCCCGCCGCACCCGCCGTCACATAGACGACACCCTCGGTCTCGGAGTACGCGGTCTCGCCGATCGGCAGCTTCTTGACGACCGTGTTGCCCTTGATGACGTCGGTGCGCTCGTACTGGTGGTTGTGGCCGTTGATGACCAGGTCCACCGTGTACTTCTCGAACAGCGGCACCCACTCCTGTCGCACGCCCCCCTCCGAGGCGTGCGCCGTGGAGGTGCAGTAGGCGCAGTGGTGGAAGAACACGATGATGAAGTCGATGTCCTTGTCCGCCCGGTACTTCTTCAGCTGCGACTCGAACCACTTGGTCTGCGTGCCGCCGGAGATGCCGAGGTTGGCCGGGATCTCGAAGGAGACGTCGTTCGGGTCCAGCGAGATGATCGCCGTGTTGCCGTAGACGAAGGAGTACACGCCCGGCAGGTTCGCCTTGTCCGGCCCGTTGTCGGGCAGCGTGAAGCGGGCCTCCTCGCCGCCGTAACCGTTCGGCGAGTACCAGGCCTCCATGTCGTGGTTGCCGTAACTGACCATCCACGGCACGGACTTGGCGACCGACTCGGTCTGGGCGAGGAACTGGTCCCACACCCGCGAGTCGAAGCCGGTGTCGGCCGTCTTGCCCGCGCCCGCGGGGTCGGCGTACGCGATGTCGCCGGCGTGCAGGTGGAAGGCCGGGTTCTGGCCGAGCAGCAGGCTGTCGTTGGCCAGACCGTGGTAGCTGACGCCCTGGTCGCCGAAGGCCGTGAAGGTGAACGGCGCCTTGTGCGCGGGGGCGGTGGTGAAGGTGCCCAGGGTGCCGAGCAGGTGCGGCTCCGCCGGGTCGAAGCCCTGGTGGCCGACGCCGTAGTAGTACGTCTTGCCGGGACGCAGGTGGGTGAGCTTGGCGTGCAGGTAGTACTGCGTGTGGTCGGCGCTCGCGCCGACGCCCGCCGGGGTGTAGAGGCTGCGGACCTCGGCGTCGATCTTGCGGGAGAGGTCCCAGGGGTGGGCGCCGATGCGGATGAAGGGCTTCTTCACCGCGACCGGGACCTGCCAGGAGACGGTGATCTCGGTGCGCGGGTCGTTGCCCCACGCGAGGTGGCGGCCGAAGGGGGCGACGAGCGAGCCGTCGACCGTCTCCGTTGCGGGGGCGGTGCTCTGCGTCGGAACCGCGGCCTGGGCGACCGCACCCGGCACGAACGCGCCACCGGCGACGGCGCCGATCGTCACGGCACCGCCTCTCATCAGGTTGCGCCGCGAGAATCTCGCGCGCAGGTACTCGTGCTGCTCGGCCATGCTCATGCGCTCGGCCAGCTGCTCCGGTACTCCCATACGAGGAATGTCCATGACGCCTGAAACTCGTCGCCACAGACGACGAACCACAAGACGAAGGATGGACAGAGTGCGAACAGAGCCTCATAAGCGATTCAACAGAGGTCAATAAGATCCCCAACAGCGCCCTGCCCGATATCGGGCAGATTTCTTGCGAAACGACTGCCGGTACCTCAGGATCTACGGGTGCACGACGAACTCGTTGATCATCTGACGCGGTCCACGCCTCTGAGCCGGGGCGAGGCGCTGCGGGTGATCCAGGACGTGCTCGCCTACTTCGACGAGACGACCGTGGAGTACGTCCGTCGCCGCCACCGCGAGCTGCAGGCCCAGGGCCTGGTTAACGTGGAGATCTTCGAACGGATCGAGGCGGACCTGAAATACCGGGCGGTCGCGCCGCCGGAGCTTACGCTCAGGCAGCTGCGCCGCATCGTCTACGGCTAGGAAGACTTGTATATGTGCGGAATCGTCGGATACATCGGGAAGCGTGACGTGGCTCCCCTCCTGCTGGAGGGCCTGCAGCGCCTCGAATACCGCGGCTACGACTCGGCGGGAATCGTGGTCACGTCTCCCAAGACGGCGGGCCTGAAGATGGTCAAGGCCAAGGGCCGTGTGCGCGACCTGGAGGCCAAGGTCCCGGCCCGTTTCAAGGGCACGACCGGCATCGCCCACACCCGCTGGGCCACCCACGGCGCCCCGTCCGACGTGAACGCCCATCCGCACCTGGACGCCGAGGGCAAGGTCGCCGTCGTCCACAACGGCATCATCGACAACGCCTCCGACCTGCGCCGCAAGCTGGAGGCGGACGGCGTCGAGTTCCTCTCCGAGACCGACACCGAGGTCCTCACCCATCTGATCGCCCGCTCCCAGGCCGAGAAGCTGGAGGACAAGGTCCGCGAGACCCTGCGGGTCATCGAGGGCACGTACGGCATCGCGGTGATGCACGCCGACTTCCCGGACCGGATCGTGGTGGCACGAAACGGCTCCCCGGTGGTCCTCGGTGTCGGCGAGAAGGAGATGTTCGTCGCCTCGGACATCGCCGCGCTGGTCGCCCACACGCGGCAGATAGTGACTCTCGACGACGGCGAGATGGCCACCCTCAAGGCCGACGACTTCCGGACGTACACCACCGAGGGCACCCGTACGACGTCCGAGCCGACCACCGTGGAGTGGGAGGCGGCGTCGTACGACATGGGCGGCCACGACACGTACATGCACAAGGAGGTCCACGAGCAGGCCGACGCCGTGGACCGCGTGCTGCGCGGCCGTATCGACGACCGCTTCTCCACCGTGCACCTCGGTGGCCTCAACCTGGACGCCCGCGAGGCGCGCCAGATCCGCCGCGTGAAGATCCTGGGCTGCGGCACCTCGTACCACGCGGGCATGATCGGCGCCCAGATGATCGAGGAGCTGGCCCGCATCCCCGCGGACGCCGAGCCGGCCTCGGAGTTCCGCTACCGCAACGCGGTGGTCGACCCGGACACCCTGTACGTGGCGGTCTCCCAGTCGGGTGAGACCTACGACGTCCTCGCTGCCGTCCAGGAGCTGAAGCGCAAGGGCGCGCGGGTCTTCGGCATCGTGAACGTGGTCGGCTCGGCGATCGCCCGCGAGGCGGACGCCGGCATCTACGTCCACGCGGGCCCCGAGGTCTGCGTGGTCTCCACGAAGTGCTTCACGAACACCACGGTCGCCTTCGCCCTGCTCGCCCTGCACCTGGGCCGCACCCGTGACCTCTCGGTCCGCGACGGCAAGCGGATCATCGAGGGCCTGCGGAAGCTGCCGGCGCAGATCACCGAGATCCTGGACCAGGAGGAGGAGATCAAGAAGCTGGCCGAGCAGTACGCCGACGCCCGCTCGATGCTCTTCATCGGCCGGGTCCGAGGCTACCCGGTGGCCCGCGAGGCCTCCCTGAAGCTGAAGGAGGTCTCCTACATCCACGCGGAGGCCTACCCGGCTTCCGAGCTGAAGCACGGCCCCCTGGCCCTCATCGAGCCGGCCCTCCCCACGGTCGCGATCGTCCCCGACGACGACCTCCTGGAGAAGAACCGCGCGGCGATGGAGGAGATCAAGGCCCGCAGCGGCCGCATCCTGGCCGTGGCCCACCAGCACCAGGAAAAGGCGGACCAGACGATCGTGGTCCCCAAGAACGAGGACGAGCTGGACCCCATCCTGATGGGCATCCCCCTCCAACTCCTCGCTTACCACACGGCTTTGGCCCTGGGCAGGGACATCGACAAGCCCCGGAACCTCGCAAAGTCCGTGACGGTGGAATGACGGAAGGGACCCCCACGCGTCGCCACCAGACACGTGGGGGTCCATTCATCGCCGGGGCCGCCCAATACCCCGGCGGCGGCTGCCCTTTAGCCGGTGGCCGTCACCCCCCGGCCGGCAGCGCGTCGAGGAAGAACCGTCGGCCAGTGCGCGAGTGCCGCGGTCGCCGCGTACCAGGCCACCGCCCCGGCCGCCACGGCGAACCAGCCGCCGGCCTTCGCCAGGGAGTCGCTGGTCGCGAACTGCCCGATCGCGAGCAGCACGAGGGAGACGAAGAACAACCCGTAGGTCCCCTGCGTGAGTTGGTCCCCGCCCGCGAGGGTCAGGGAGAGCGTCACGAGGGCGAACAGCAGCAGGAACAGCCCCGCCGCATTGGCGGACGCGGTCGCCCCGGCCGTCACGGCCCAGGTGAACCACAGGGCGCCGAGCACCGAGTAGGCCGTACCTGTCACGGTGTCACGGTCACGGAAGGCGAAGAGACCGGCGACGAACAGCGCAACGCCGCCTACGTAGTGGGCCAGTGATACGGCGTCAGCGGCCGACACGCCGTCGATCACGTCGGTGTGTCCGAGTCCGAACGCCAACAGGGTGACACCCAGGGCGAGTCGGCCGACCACGGTAGTGGTTCCGCTTCCCGCAGAGACGTCGTTGTCCACGGCGGGCTCCCTTCATGCATGTGCAGTTGTGCGGTGACCGATATATGCCCTTCACAAGGGCACAAACACCTCTACGCACGAGTAGATTTGCACGCTGCACAAAGGAAGTTGACCGTTCCCCCGGCACATCTCACCAGGGAGAACGAGGAGTTACGGAATGACAACGACGGGCCGCTTGGCGCGCTTGGCGAGCCGCCCGGCGACCGACCCGAAGATACGTCCCACGATCCCGTGCGTGGAACCCACGACGATCGCATCCGCTTCGTACTCCCGCCCGACCTCTTCGAGTTCGTGGCAGATGTCGCCGCCGCGCTCGACGAGGATCCAGGGCACCTCGGCCAGATACTCCGCACAGGCGAGCTCGAGCCCCAGCACCTCGGTGCGGTGGTCCGGCACGTCGACGAAGACCGGTGGCTCGCAGCCCGCCCACACCGTGGTGGGCAGCCGGTTGGCCACATGGACGATGATCAGGCCCGAGCCAGATCGATGAGCCATGCCGATCGCATAGGCGAGGGCGCGCTCACTGGACGTGGAGCCGTCGAAGCCGACTACTACGCCGTGCTTGAAAGCGGGATCGCAGGAATGGCGTGGCTCTTCCGCCGCCTGGGGCTCGGCCGCCGTAGGGTCGGCGACGGGCCGCTTGCGGTCCGCGGGTTCGAAGAATTCGTGACCGGCCATGGCTGTCTCGGCGTTTTGATCCTTTATGGGAGGGACAACAGTGTGCAGCGGAGCTGTGTCCGGGAATCATCTTCCCAACCCCATACCCCCAAGGGTACGGCGGCACGCCTCCTTAGCCCAGATCCCGCCCACGGTGCGTGGGGGTTCCAGGGAGCATGCACGAGGGGGCGCCCGTAACGCAATGGTTGCTGCGCTGTACAGGCGGTTTGCACAGGATTCACTTACCGGCGGCCGGGGAGGGGGGGCTCCCACAGTGACCGACCGCTCGAACAGGCGTTGAACTCCGTGACCCACGCCCCAGGGAGCCCGCATGTCCGGACCGCACCCCAACCCCGAGACTCCCCGTACGACCACCCCGCCCCAGGACGCCGCGACCGATGTCGTCCGATGGGCGGCCTTCAGCTGCGTCCTGGTCCCCGTGGTCCTCCTCTGGTACGGAACCTCCCTCGCCGGCGCCACCGGCACGGCCCTCGGTCTCGCCGCCGTCACCGCCGTCTGCCGCCTCCTGCTGCGCCAGTCCGAACGCGGCGCGGCCGGCCCGCCCGCCGAGGGTCATGCACCGCGCCGGGGGCGTCGTCACAGAAGTGGCACGGGCGCTCACAGAGGCGGACGTCACACTGGGGGAAATACACCGGTCGCCTGACCGGTTTCCGCGCACGCGCCCGGCGCTTTTCAGCCAACTTCCGGACACCGTGCATCCCTTGCCCCGACCACCCCCCAACCCCCGTTCGACCTGCACGGAAAGGGGTGCGGAGGGTCGGCGTACCCTACGGGGATTGGCCACTGCGACGAGGCGCACTTCCCTGCACGGCCCACGAGTGCAACGCTTCGTGATCGAATGCTTCACGCCAAGTTGCCATGTCGACAATGTGCCGGTTGCCGAACTGGTCACTCCGGCACCACGCGACACAGTAGATTCGATCTTGACGTCTTACGGCGGGGGACTCGTGCAGGACCGAGGGGAAACGTGCAGGAGCGACACAACCGAGGAGCCGCGACCACCGAGGGGGGCTTAGCAGTATGAGCCACGACTCCACTGCCGCGCCGGAAGCCGCGGCCCGGAAGCTTTCCGGGCGACGCCGCAAGGAGATCGTCGCGGTGCTGCTGTTCAGCGGCGGCCCCATCTTCGAGAGTTCCATACCGCTGTCGGTGTTCGGAATCGACCGCCAGGACGCCGGCGTGCCGCGCTACCGACTGCTGGTGTGCGGCGGCGAGGAAGGCCCGCTGCGGACCACAGGGGGCCTGGAACTCACCGCGCCACATGGCCTGGAAGCGATCTCGCGCGCGGGCACGGTCGTCGTGCCCGCCTGGCGCTCGATCACTTCCCCGCCGCCGGAGGAGGCACTCGACGCTCTGCGCCGGGCGCACGAGGAAGGCGCCCGCATAGTCGGGCTGTGCACCGGCGCCTTCGTACTGGCGGCGGCGGGCCTGCTGGACGGCCGGCCCGCGACCACCCACTGGATGTACGCGCCGACGCTGGCCAAGCGCTACCCGTCGGTGCACGTGGATCCGAGAGAACTGTTCGTGGACGACGGAGACGTACTGACGTCCGCCGGTACGGCGGCCGGAATCGATCTCTGCCTCCACATCGTGCGCACGGACCACGGCAACGAGGCGGCGGGCGCACTGGCCCGGCGTCTGGTCGTGCCGCCGCGCCGTTCTGGCGGCCAGGAGCGCTACCTCGACAGGTCTTTACCGGAGGAGATCGGCGCCGACCCGCTCGCGGAGGTCGTCGCCTGGGCGCTGGAGCACCTGCACGAGCAGTTCGACGTCGAGACGCTGGCGGCGCGCGCGTACATGAGCCGCCGCACCTTCGACCGCCGCTTCCGCTCGCTGACGGGCAGCGCCCCGCTGCAGTGGCTGATCACGCAACGCGTCCTCCAGGCCCAGCGTCTCCTCGAGACGTCGGACTACTCGGTCGACGAGGTCGCGGGCCGCTGCGGCTTCCGCTCGCCGGTGGCCCTGCGCGGTCACTTCCGCCGTCAGCTGGGGTCGTCCCCGGCCGCCTACCGCGCCGCGTACCGCGCCCGTCGTCCACAGAGCGACAAGCCGGCCGACGTGGACGGCACGGGCGGCCCGCCGGGACCTCCGCCGGTGCTGCATCCGGAGGGCCCGGTGCCGCTGCAGAGCCGCCGGGCTGCGGCGAGCGCGGTGGGCTCGGGCGCGTCGCTGTCGACCGCGGCGGCGACGGAGAACGGCCGTGAGGCGTACGTGACAAGCCGGGCAAGCCTGCCGAGCCAGCGCAGCGGCACGTGAGCCGGTGACGGTATCTGCCCAGGGGGCGCGGGCCCCCTGGGCGAGGCCGGCTGCAACACCGGTCACCCCAAAAGGCGAAGCCAGCTTTAGGGTGGTCGCATGAACGATCGCATGGTGTGGATCGACTGCGAGATGACCGGCCTCTCGCTGTCCGACGACGCTCTCATCGAGGTGGCCGCCCTCGTCACCGACTCCGAGCTGAACATCCTCGGTGAAGGTGTCGACATCGTCATCCGTCCGCCGGACCGGGCGCTGGAGACGATGCCGGAGGTGGTCCGGCAGATGCACACCAACTCCGGGCTGCTGGAGGAGCTCGCCGGCGGCACCACCCTCACGGATGCCGAGGAACAGGTCCTCGCGTACGTACGGGAACACGTCAAGGAGCCCGGCAAGGCTCCGCTGTGCGGCAACTCGGTCGGCACCGACCGCGGCTTCCTGCTGAGGGACATGCCGACCCTCGAGGACTACCTCCACTACCGGATCGTCGACGTGTCGAGCGTCAAGGAGCTCGCCCGGCGCTGGTACCCGCGCGCCTACTTCAACAGCCCGGAGAAGAACGGCAACCACCGCGCCCTCGCCGACATCCGCGAGTCGATCGCGGAGCTGCGCTACTACCGTGAAGCGATCTTCGTCCCGCAGCCCGGCCCCGACTCCGACACCGCCAAGTCGATCGCCGCGAAACACGTCCTGCCTGCGCAGTAGCGGTCCGGAGGGGGTGCCGGAAAAGCCGTGCACGAGCACCCCTTCGGACCCTGTACACTTTTTCTCGGCCGGTCGGAGAACCACGAAGTGAACCGCCGGTCATGGTGGGTGTAGCTCAGCTGGTAGAGCACCTGGTTGTGGTCCAGGATGTCGCGGGTTCGAGTCCCGTCACTCACCCTGAGTAATCAGCCGGTGACCCTGAAGACAGGGTCACCGGCTGATTCGTTTCCCTGGAGGGTCTCGTGCACACCGACACCATCCGCACCCTGCGCCTCGATCTCCTCCCTCTCCGCGTCGAGCACGCCGACGAAATGGCGGCCGCGCTCTCCGACCCCGCGCTGCACGACTTCATCGGCGGCGGTCCCAGCTCTCCCGAAGAGCTGCGCGTCCGTTACGAGCGGCTCGTCGCCGGCTCCCCCGACCCCGCCGTCATCTGGTGCAACTGGGTGCTGAGGCTGCGCGCGGACCTCCGGCTCGTGGGGACCGTGCAGGCCACGATCACCGGGACGACCGCCGAGATCGCCTGGGTCGTCGGCACCCCCTGGCAGGGGCGGGGCTTCGCCTCCGAGGCGGCCTGCGCACTCGTCGCCCGGCTCGCGCAGCGGCCCGGCACGGATACGGTCGTCGCCCATATCCACCCCGACCACGCGGCGTCGGCTGCGGTCGCCCGGGCCGCCGGGCTGCAGCCGACGGACGAGGAGCACGACGGCGAGACGCGGTGGCTGCTCTCGCTAACGCCCTGACGTCGCCGCCCACCACGCCGCCGTCAACTCCCTCACTCCCGCGAACCGTTCGCCCGGATCCGCCCGCGTCCCCCGCTGCACCACCGCCAGCTGCGCCGCCGTACCCCGCCAGGCGCGTTCCTCGTTCCCGGCGTCCAGGAGGAGACGGGCGGCGCGGCAGAGGACGTAGACCGTCGTGCGGATGTCGATCACCGCGCCGCGGCGCCACTCCTCCGGGGCCATGAAGCGGCGGGAGCCGGGGAGGCGGTCCGTGGTCAGGACGAACGGGCCGGGGCGGTACTCGTCGAGGTCGATGAGGTGCAGGGCGTCGGCGTCGAAGTCATAGAGGAAGGCGCCGTCGTAGAGGTCGACGGCGACCCGGCCCGCGGACTCCACCGCCAGGTGGGCGTCGAGGATGCGGTCCAGGGCGCGGAGGACGCGCGGGACGGGCAGGGCGCGGAAGCGGGCGCGTGCGGCGAGGCCGTAGAGGAGTTCGCCCTGGCGCCAGGGCATCACCGCGGCCGTGCGGCCGCCGGCCCGGACGGTGATGCGGTGGAGCTGCGGGACGATCACCGGGTGCCGTACCGCCCGGTGGAAGGCCCAGGCGCGGTCGAGGGACTCCTGTGCGCGGTCGGTCACCGCCTCTTTGACGAACCAGCGGTCGCCGCCGGGGAGTTGGACTCCGTACGACACATTGCCCGAGTCCTGTTCGCGGAATGCGCGAAACACCTCGCCCACCGAGCGGAGGTACGGCTCGACGGCTGGGACCTCGTCAACGTCCAGCAGGGGATGGGGAGTCATGGGTGTCAGCATGCGCCGCGGGGCGGACGGAGGCAGCCGGTTTTCCGCGCAGGGGGACCTCCTGGACGAGGATCGCCGCGAGGAAGCCCGCCGCGCAGAGGACGGCCGCCGTGAGGAAGAGGTTCGTAGGGGCGGAGGCCGAGCCCATGTCGCGCAGGTCGACGCTGTTCTGGGCGATGGTGGTGGCCATCTGGAGAGCGAGGCCGAGGCCCACGTCGGTCAGGGCCATGTAGCAGCCGGTGAGGGTGCGGGAGGCGCCGGTGTCCGTACGTGGGCCCACTTCGCCCTGGAGGCCCGCAGCCTGGGCAGCACCTCGGCCGACCCGGTGGGCACGGTCAACCCGGCGTTCGATCTGTCGGAGACGGGCTGGGGCGCCGTACCTCCGAAGCAGTGATCAGGAAGACGTACGGGTCACCAGTTCCGTCGCCAGTACCACCTGCCGTCGCTCCAGCCCTCGCGAGACCGCCGGGCGGCGGTCGGCGATTTCCTCCAGGAGGAGGTCGATCATGCGGCGGCCCATTTCCTCGATGGGCTGGCGGACGCTGGTGAGGGGTGGGTCCATGTGGCGGGCTATGGCCGAGTCGTCGTAGCCGACGAGGGCCACGTCGTCGGGGATGCGGCGGCCCTCCTCGCGCAGGACCTGGCGGGCGCCGGCCGCCATCACGTCCGAGCCGGCGAAGACCGCGTCCAGGTCGGGGTGGCGGGCGAGCAGGTTCGTCATCGCCCGGCGGCCGCCCTCCTCGGTGAAGTCGCCCGGTTCGATGAGGCGGTCGTCGGCCTCGTGGCCGGCGTCGCTCAGGGCGTCCCGATAGCCGTCGACGCGGCGCTGGGCTCCGTACACGTCCAGGCGGCCGGTGATGTGGGCTATCTTGCGGCGGCCCCGGGTGAGCAGGTGCTCCACGGCCGAGCGGCCGCCGCCGTAGTTGTCGGAGTCCACCGAGGTCAGGGTCTCGGCGGCGGAGCGGGGGCCGCTGATCACCGCCGGGATCTCCAACTGGGCCAGCAGGTCCGGGAGGGGGTCGTCCGCGTGGACCGAGACCAGCAGGACGCCGTCCACCCGGTGCGCGGCCAGGTACTGGGCCAGGCGGCGGCGCTCGCGGTCGCTGCCCGCGAAGATCAGGAGCAACTGCATCTCCGTGTCGGAGAGTTCGGCGCCCACACCCTTGAGCATGTCCGAGAAGTACGGCTCCGCGAAGAAGCGCGTCTCCGGCTCGGGGACGACCAGGGCGATCGCGTCCGTGCGGTTCGCCGCGAGGGCCCGGGCCGCCGTGTTGGGGACGTAGCCGAGTTCCGCGACCGCGGCCTCGACCGCGGCGCGGGTCGCGTCGCTGACCCGGGGCGAACCGTTGATCACCCGGGAGACCGTGCCGCGGCCCACGCCGGCGCGGGCGGCGACCTCTTCGAGGGTGGGCCGGCCACCGCTCCGGCCGCGCGCTCCGTGGCTTGTTGCCATTGGCTCCGCCCTCCCATGCACCTACGTTGGCCTGGAATCTAACAGTCCTGCCGGCCGCGGCGACCGGCACGCCGGGAGCCACCGCTCCGGGCCGCCGAGCCCCCTTCGCGAGACCGGATCGCGGACCCTCGGATTCCAGTTAACGTCCCGATAACTGAACGCATAACTCCGCGTCCGCTCCCTTGACACCCCCGCCCGAACCGACGACTCTTCAACACATCACTTGTGGGAGCGCTCCCACAGTACCTGACACATACACATCCCGCACGTTCCCCGCCCGAGCCGCAGCGAGTAAGAACGGGCCCAACCAATGCAGTTGGCCGGGGGGTCGGCACGTCAGGCAACAGGAGGACGCAAATGGGCACGAGTACCCGACGGTCCCGCAGGCTGATGGCCCTCGCGGCCGTGGCCGCGCTGACCACGGGGCTGCTGGCCGGCTGCTCCAAGGACTCGGACGACAGCTCGTCGAACGACGGCGGCGGCAACGCCAAGGGCAAGACCACGCTGACCGTCGGCACCTTCGGTGTGTTCGGTTACAAGCAGGCCGGCCTCTACGACGAGTACATGAAGCTGCACCCGGACATCAGCATCAAGGAGAACGTCACCACCCGCACCGACGTCTACTGGCCGAAGGTCCTCACCCGTCTGCAGGCCGGTTCCGGCACCGACGACATCCAGGCGATCGAGGTCGGCAACATCACCGAGGCCGTGCAGACGCAGGGCGCCAAGTTCGTCGACCTCGGCAAGGACGTCGACAAGTCCCAGTGGCTGAACTGGAAGAACGCCCAGGCCACCACCAAGGACGGCAAGCTGATCGGGCTCGGCACCGACGTCGGCCCGATGGCGATCTGTTACCGCAAGGACCTCTTCAAGAAGGCCGGCCTGGAGACGGACCGCACCAAGCTCGCCGCGCAGTGGAAGGGCGACTGGGCGAAGTACGTCGACGTCGGCAAGGAGTACATGAAGAAGGCGCCCAAGGGCACCAAGTTCGTGGACTCGGCCTCCTCCGTCTACAACGCGGCTCTCGGTGGCGGGAGCGAGCGGTACTACGACAAGGACGGCAACGTCATCTGGGACAAGTCCGACGGCGTGAAGAAGGCCTGGGACGTCGCGATGTCGGTGGCGACCGGCAACATGTCGGCCAAGCTGAAGCAGTTCGACAAGCCGTGGGACCAGGGTTACGCCAACGCGACCTTCGCCACGGTGGCCTGCCCGGCCTGGATGATCGGCTACATCGAGCAGAAGTCCGGTGACTCGGGCAAGGGCAACTGGGACGTCGCCGCCGCGCCGACCGCGTCCAACTGGGGCGGCTCCTTCCTCGGCGTGCCGACGGCGAGCAAGCACCAGAAGGAGGCCGTCGCCCTGGCGAAGTGGCTGACCGCGCCCGAGCAGCAGGCGAAGGTCTTCGCCAAGCAGGCCAGCTTCCCGTCGACCCCGTCGGCGTACCCGACCCTGAAGCCGGCCGCCGACACCACGGCGTACTTCGACAACGCGCCGATCACGCAGATCTTCTCCGACTCGGCGAAGACCATCCCGGTCCAGTACTTCGGCATCAAGGACCAGCCGATCAACACCGCGATCACCGACGTCGGCATCCTCCAGGTCGAGCAGAAGGGCAAGACGCCCGACCAGGGCTGGGACGCCGCGTCCAAGGAAATCAAGGACGTGCTCGGCCAGTGAGCAGCTCCAAGCAGGCTCTCGCGCATCCCGCGTCGAGCGCCGAGGCCGCGCCCGGCACCCCGCCGGGCGCGGCCCGGGGCGCTCACGGTCGCGGTACGCCGCCCCCGGGCCCCGACTCGTGGCGCAGCCGGCTGTACCGCTGGGACATGAAGGCGTCCCCGTACGCGTTCATCGCCCCCTTCTTCATCATCTTCGGGGCGTTCTCGCTGGTCCCGCTGCTGTACACGGCGTGGTACTCGCTGCACAACGTGCAGTTGTCCTCGCTGGACACCCAGACCTGGGCGGGCCTGGACAACTACAAGAACCTGCTCAGCTCGGACTTCTTCTGGAACGCCCTCAAGAACACCTTCACCATCGGTGTGATCTCGACCGTGCCGCAGCTGATGGCGGCGATCGGACTTGCGCACCTGCTCAACTACCGGCTGCGCGGCTCGACCGTGTGGCGGGTCGTGATGCTGACCCCGTACGCCACCTCGGTGGCGGCGGCGACCCTCGTCTTCACGCTGCTGTACTCGTGGGACGGCGGCATGATCAACTGGCTGCTGCACTTCGTCGGGATCGATCCGGTCAACTGGCGTGAGTCCGACTGGGGTTCGCAGTTCGCGGTGTCGTCGATCGTGATCTGGCGGTGGACCGGCTACAACGCGCTGATCTATCTGGCGGCGATGCAGGCGATCCCGACCGACCTGTACGAGTCGGCGGCGATCGACGGCGCCAACCGCTGGCAGCAGTTCCGGCACGTCACCATTCCGCAGCTGCGCCCGACGATCCTGTTCACCGTCGTGGTGTCGACCATCGGCGCGACCCAGCTCTTCGGTGAGCCTCTGCTGTTCGGCGGGGTCAGCGGGTCCAAGGGCGGCTCCGAGCACCAGTACCAGACGCTCGGTCTGTACATGTACGACCAGGGCTGGATCATCGGCAACCTCGGCAAGGCGTCCGCGATCGCCTGGTCGATGTTCCTGATCCTGCTGATCGTCGCCGTGATCAATCTGCTGCTCACCCGACGCCTGAGGAAGTCCCAATGACCACCAGTGAACTGACCTTGCCTCAGGTCCAGAAGGCGAAGAAGGACCGGGGCCGCCGGGTGATGGGCGCGGGCAAGCAGCTGCACGCCGGCCCGGTGACGTACATCGTCCTGACCGTGTTCGCGCTGATCTCGCTGGCGCCGCTGGTGTGGACGGCGATCGCGGCCTCGCGCACCGACCGGAGGCTGGCCGAGACGCCGCCGCCGCTGTGGTTCGGCGGGAACCTGTTCAAGAACATGCAGTCCGCCTGGGACCAGGCGGGCCTGGGCACCGCGATGTTCAACAGCGTGCTCGTCGCGGGCACCATCACCGTCAGTACGGTCGTCTTCTCCACGCTCGCCGGGTTCGCCTTCGCCAAGCTGCGGTTCAGGTTCTCGAGCGTGCTGCTGCTCCTGACCATCGGCACGATGATGATCCCGCCGCAACTGGCCGTCGTACCCCTGTACTTGTGGATGGCGGACCTGGGCTGGTCGAACCAGCTGCAGACGGTGATCCTGCCGACCCTGGTGACGGCCTTCGGCACGTTCTTCATGCGGCAGTACCTGGTGCAGGCGCTGCCGACCGAGCTGATCGAGGCGGCGAGAGTGGACGGCGCGAGCAGCCTGCGCGTCGTGTGGCACGTGGTCTTCCCGGCCGCACGGCCCGCGATGGCCGTCCTGGGCCTGCTGACCTTCGTGTTCGCCTGGAACGACTTCCTGTGGCCGATCATCGCCCTCAACCAGCAGAACCCGACCGTGCAGGTCGCCCTCAACTCCCTCGGTACCGGCTACGTCCCCGACCAGGCCGTGATCATGGCGGGCGCGCTGCTGGGCACGCTGCCGCTGCTGATCGCGTTCATCCTGTTCGGCAAGCAGATCGTGGGCGGCATCATGCAGGGTGCGATCAAGGGCTGACAGGTCGTCATAACGCTTTTGCCATACGCCCCTTCGGGGCCGGGTCAGCGCCGCCTCGGCCCCTCTCCTCCCCCTCCAACTCTTCGGTCTCCACGACCTCTTATGGGAGCGCTTCCATGTCTGAGTCCGCACACCAGGCGACCACGGTGACCTTTCCCCCCTCCTTCCTCTGGGGCGCCGCGACGTCCGCGTACCAGATCGAGGGGGCGGTGCGGGAGGGCGGCCGTACGCCCTCCATCTGGGACACCTTCAGTCATACGCCGGGCAAGACCGCCGGTGGCGAGCACGGTGACATCGCTGTCGACCACTACCACCGCTACCGCGAAGACGTGGCGCTGATGGCCGGGTTGGGCCTGTCCGCGTACCGCTTCTCGATCTCCTGGTCACGGGTGCAGCCCACCGGCCGGGGCCCTGCGGTGCAGGTGGGCCTGGACTTCTACCGGCGGCTGGTGGACGAGCTGCTCGAGCACGGCATCAAGCCGGCCGTCACGCTCTACCACTGGGATCTCCCGCAGGAGCTGGAGGACGCGGGCGGCTGGCCGGAGCGGGACACGGCGTACCGGTTCGCCGAGTACGCGCAGATCGTGGGCGAGGCGCTGGGCGACCGGGTGGAGCAGTGGATCACGCTCAACGAGCCGTGGTGCAGCGCGTTCTTGGGCTACGGCTCCGGGGTGCACGCGCCGGGCCGGACGGACCCCGAGGCCTCGCTGCGGGCGGCCCACCATCTGAACCTGGCGCACGGGCTGGGCGCTTCGGCCCTCCGCTCGGTCATGCCGGCCCGCAACTCGCTCGCGCTCAGCCTCAACTCCTCGGTGGTCAGGCCGCTTTCGCCGCAGGACCCGGCGGACCTGGCGGCGGTGCGGAAGATCGACGACCTGGCCAACGGTGTCTTCCACGGCCCGATCCTGCACGGGGCGTACCCGGAGTCGCTGTTCGCGGCGACCGAGCTGATCACCGACTGGTCCTACGTCCTCGACGGCGACCTGCAGGCGATCCACCAGCCGCTGGATGCGCTGGGCCTCAACTACTACACGCCGGCACTGGTCTCGACGACCGACCCGGACGCCAGCGGCCCGCGCGCCGACGGCCACGGCGCGAGCGACCACTCCCCGTGGCCGGGCGCGGACGACGTCGCCTTCCACCAGACGCCGGGCGAGCGCACGGAGATGGGCTGGACGATCGACCCGACGGGCCTGCACGAGCTGATCATGCGCTACACGCGCGAGGCCCCCGGCCTGCCGCTCTACATCACCGAGAACGGCGCGGCCTACGACGACAAGCCCGATCCCGACGGCAAGGTCCACGACCCGGAGCGCACCGCCTATCTGCACGGCCACCTCTCGGCGGTGCGCCGCGCGATCACCGACGGCGCGGACGTCCGCGGCTACTACCTGTGGTCCCTGCTGGACAACTTCGAGTGGGCGTACGGCTACGAGAAGCGCTTCGGCGCGGTGTACGTCGACTACGCGACCCTCGCGCGCACGCCGAAGTCGAGCGCGCTCTGGTACGGGCAGGCGGCGCGGACGGGGACGCTGCCGCCGGTGGAGGCGGAGTAGCGGGGCCCATGAGCGGGGGGCGGGGCGCGGCGGCCGAGGCCCGACGGGGCCTCAAGGGGGCGCCGCGCCCCGGTCTGTTCACAGGGGCTGCTCAGGCATGCCTCAGAGGTCTCTCAGTGCCGGGGCGTCCTATGGGATGTGCGGGGCGAACGGGCACCCGCGGGTCTCGGGAGGACGTCATGGGGTTCATTGCGCTGGTCATGCCGGCGCTGGTCATCGGTGCAGTGGTCGCGCGCTTCAGCAAGCGGCAGTCGGGCGGGGTGAGTTCGGGCCCCGGCGGTCCGGGACAACAGTCGTACGACGCGGCCGCGGACGCCGGTGCCGAGGCGCACCGCTGGGTGGAGCTGCTCGGCGGGAGCCTGTCCACGCTGGACGCGGGCGGCAACAAGGCCGCGCAGCAGGCGCTGGCGGACGCGACCGAACGGCACCGCGCGGCCCAGGGCCAGCTGGCCACCGCCTACTCCCCCGCCCAGTACGCCCTGGTCACCCAGACCGCCGTCGAGGGCCTCCACCACATCCGCACGGCACGGACCGCGTTGGGCCTGGACCCGGGTCCTGCGCTGCCGACGTCGGGGCTGAGCGGTGGCCAGGTCACGGTCGGCGGCCAGACGTACACCGCCGCCGTGCAGCCGGGTGCGGCGAATCCGTACTACCACCCGGGCGGTGTGGTCGGCGGCCGTACGGTGCCGGGTGGTTGGTACAGCACGCCGTGGTGGAAGACCGCGCTGGTGGCAGGTGCGGCGGGGGTCGGCGGGATGCTGCTGGCGGACGCGATCTTCGACGGGTTTCACCACCACGGGCCCGGTCCCGGCGGGCCGGGCGGGTTCGGGGGCGGGGGCTTCGGGGGGCCGGGCCCCTTCTGACAGCGGTGCGCGCCCCGGCCGGATGGGGGGAAGACCGGCCGGGGCGCGTCCACCCCCGTTGCACAGTGGTCGGTTGAAGGCGCGCGGTGGTCAGTTGAACGTGCCGAACGCCTTCGAGAAGGCGAACTTGTCCTGGGTGATCGAGCTGCAGGTGGCGTCGGCGGTCGGCTTGGTGCCGCCGTCGCACTGCTTGTCGCGGGTGGCGGACCACATGGACAGCCAGCCCAGGCCCTTGGACTTGGCGAAGTTCACCAGCTGGGTGGCGTCGTCGACCTTGAAGATCTCGGACGAGACGTCGTTGACGCCGATCATCGGCGTGACGGCGACCGCCTTCCAGGCCGCGCTGTCGGAGAGCCCGAGCACGCTCTTGACCTGAGCCTGCGTGGCGGTGGCGGCCTGCTCGGCGTACGTGCCCATGTCGCCGCTGTACGAGGCGCCGTAGTCCATCGCCATGATGTTGACGGCGTCGATCTTCACGCCGTTGGACTTGGCGTTGGACAGGAGGTTCACACCGTCCTGGGTGAGGCCCTCCGGCATGACCGGAAGGGTGAACGAGACGTCCAGACCGGGGTGTTGGGCCTGGAGCTTCGCTATCGCCTGCGCCCGCCGGGTGTTCGCGGCCGTGTTGGGCAGCGCGCCGCCCTCCACGTCGAAGTCGACCTTGGTCAGCTTGTACGCGTCCACGACCTTGCCGTACGCCGTCGCCAGCGCGTCCGCCGAGGAGCACGTCGTCGCCAGTTCGGAGCCGGACGCGCCGCCGAAGGAGACACGGACGTCACCGCCCTTGGTACGCAGCGCGCCGATCTGCGAGGCCACGCCGTCGCTGCCGAGGTCGCTCACCCCGCCCCACTTGGGTGTGCAGCCGCCGCCGTCGGTGATGAAGGCGAGGTTGTAGTTCTTGACGCCGGTCGCCTCGGCGCTCGCGAGCAGGTCGAAGGCCGGGTAGAGGGAGGTGTCGACGTAGGGGGCGAAGCCGGCGCCCGCGGTGGTGCCGGAGCCGGAGCTCTGGGACGGGGTCGGCGTCGGGGTGGGGGTCGCGGTCTTCGTCGGCGTGGCCGTGGGAGTGGAGGTCGGGGTCGGCGTCGCGGACTGCGTCGGGCGGCCGCTCGGCTCCGGCGTCGGGCCGTCGTCCGCGGAACACTTGGCGCCGTCGATGAGACAACTCTTCGGATCGGCGGTGCCGTTGACGACGAAGCCGACGGTGACGGACTTGCCGGGCGCGAGACCGTCGGTGTCCCACTTGGCCGGCGTCACGGTGACGTGCTGACCGCTGACACTGGACTCCGCGTTCCACAGCGAGCTGAGCTTCGAGCCGGAGGGCAGGTCGAACTCCAGCTTCCAGGCCTTCTCCGTCTGTCCGCTGTTGTTCGTGACGACGTACTGCGCGGTGTAGCCCGTCGACCAGTCACTGGTCTTGGTGTACGCGGCACCGATGCCGGCCGCCTGCGCGGTGCCGGTGAGCAGAATCGCACCGCCACCGATCACGGCCGCGGCGACCGCCCCGCCGATCACCTTGTTTCTCCCGCTCACCTTGCGCCGGTGCGTGCTCATCACGTGTCTGCCTTCACTGTTCGGGGGTCGGGTGCGGCAGCACGCTAGCGATCCGGAATCGGGCAAAGCGCCTGATCCGGACGAGGGTTGGGGATCTTAGGGTGCGCTTAAGGAAGGGATCGGGGACGGTTAAAGGTAGAGACCAATTTGGCCCTCGTGGTCACTCGGCCCCCCGGCTCCCGCCGTCACTTCGCGACCGCCTTCCTACGGCGCCGCACCGACCGGTGCCCCCGCCCGCCCGGCGTCCGCTCCCGCCCGTCCAGCTGGATCCAGATCCGCACCTCGGTGCCGCCGAGAACCGACGAGCCGATCCGGACGTCACCGCCGGTCGCCTCCGCGAGCCGTCGCACGATGTCCAGGCCGAGCCCGGTCGAGCCGTCGCTGCCAGACCCGCGCCCGCGGGCCATCGCCGCCTCGGGGTCGGTGATGCCCGGGCCCGCGTCGGACACGAGCACGATCACCGCGTCCTCGCCGTTGTGCAGGTCGACCGCGAAGGCAGTGCCCTCGGCGGTGTGCCGGAAGACGTTGCCGAGCAGGGCGTCCAGCGCGGCCGCGAGGTCGGCCCGGGCCACGGGTATGCGCACCGGCCGGTCGGCGCCGGCCACCCGCCACTTGCGGCCCTCGTCCTCGGCGAGCGCCGACCAGAACCCCATCCGCTCCCGGACGACCTCGGCCGCGTCGCACCCGGCGCCGGGCCCGGCCGCCGCGGTCTGCGGCTTGGCGTCCCTGGCCGTGCGGATGATGGTGTCGACCTCTCGCTCCAGCTGGGCGACGGCGGCCCGGGTCTGCTCGGCGGCGGGCCCGTCCCCGAGCGAGGCCGCGTTCAGCCGCAGCACGGTCAGCGGCGTCCGCAGCCGGTGGGACAGATCGGCCGCCAGCTCCCGCTCGTTCGCGAGGAGTTGTACGACCTGGTCGGCCATGGAGTTGAACGCGACCGCGGCCAGCCGCAGTTCGGTCGGCCCGTCCTCCGGCACCCTCGACCCCAGCTTCCCCTCCCCCAGCTCATGCGCCGCCTCGACCAGCCGCTGGGCGGGCTGCACCATCCGCACACCCAGCCGGTCGGCGACCGCGACGGACCCGACGATCAGCGCGACACCGACACCGGCGAGCACCGCCCACGCCGTGCTCACGCCATTGCTGACCTCGGCCTCGGGGACGTACACCTCGACGACGGCGATCGCGCCGGAGCTCAGCGCGACCGGTGAGAGCAGCGTGGAGCCGCCGGAGACCTCGGTGGTGGAGGCACGGCCCAGCTTCCGTACGGTCGCGATGTCCCCGTCGGCGGCGCGCTGCCGGCCGATGTCGAGGGCCGCCTGGTCGCCGGCCGCCGGTATGTGCACGGCCATCCCGGAGTCCGAGCCCGCCGAGGCGACGACCCGCTCCAGCTGATCGCGCTCGGTGGTGATGGACAGCGCGGGCGCGACCGCGGCGGCCTCCCGCTCGGCGTTGGAGAACGCGCGGTCCCGGGCCATCTCCTTGATGACGAGCCCGAGCGGCACCGCGAAGGCGACCACGACCATGGCGGTGACCGCCAGACAGACCTTGACCAGTGCCCATCTCATCGCGGCGGCTCCGATCCACCGGGTGGCTCCAGCTTCACGCCGACGCCCCGCAGGGTGTGCAGATAGCGCGGCTGCGCCGCCGTCTCGCCCAACTTCCGCCGCAGCCAGGAGAGATGGACGTCGATGGTCTGGTCGTCGCCGTACGACTGCTGCCACACCTCTGCCAGCAGTTCCTTGCGGGGTACGACGACGCCGGGCCGGCCGGCGAGGAAGGCCAGCAGGTCGAACTCGCGGCGGGTGAGGTCGAGCCGTACGCCGTCCAACTCGGCCTGGCGGCGCAGCGGGTCGACGGTGAGGCCGCCGACGCGGATGACGCTGGAGGGCGGGGCGTCCCCGAGGGCGGCACGGGCCCGGCGCAGCACGGCCGCCATCCTCGCCGACAGATGCTCCACCGAGAACGGCTTGGTCAGGTAGTCGTCCGCGCCGGCGTTCAGCAGCCGGACGATCTCCGTCTCGTCGTCCCGTGCGGTGGCGATGATCACAGGCACGTCGGTGATCCCGCGCAGCATCTTCAGGGCCTCGGACCCGTCCAGATCGGGCAGACCGAGGTCCAGGATCACCACGTCGAAACGGAAATGGGCGACCTCGCGCAGCGCCTCCAGCGCCGTCCCGACACTGCGCACGGTGTGCGCGGCATCGGTCAGGTGCCGGATCAGCGCAGAGCGTACGAACTGGTCGTCCTCGACCACGAGCACACTTGCCATGCGCGGCACCGTACGCCATGCGGGCGGCCCTCATCGGGGCCTGTGGATAACTCCGACCGTGTGCGGCTCGTGGGACGCGTGAGGCAGTATGGCCCGCGATGCGCAGAGGACTCGTACACGTACTGGCTTGGTCGCTCGCCACGGGCGCGGCGGTCACGCTGTCGTGGTGGGGTGTCCACACGGTGATGGCGGGCACGGCTTACGACCCGCCCCGCGCCCTGCCGATCACGGCGGCGGACGCGACCACGCAGGAGTCGAAGCCTCTGGCGTCGTCGACCGCACGGCCCTCCGCGTCGAAGAGCCCGTCGGTCAAGCCGTCCCCGACGCCGACCCCCACCCCGTCGAGGGACGCGTCGAAGAGCCCCACCCCGTCCACTTCCCCCTCGGCATCCGGCCAGGTCAAGAGCTACGACACCGACGGCGGGCGCGCGGTCTTCGACCTGGGCAAGGCCTCGGCGTCGCTGGTGATGGCGACCCCGGCCACCGGCTGGGCGATGCAGACGTGGAAGACGGACACCTGGATCCGCGTGGAGTTCACCTCGGGCACGGACAAGGTGTCGGTGATCTGCACCTGGCACGACGGTCCGCCGCATGTGGAGATCGGGAACTACTAGTTCGGGGCTCTCCGTCAGCGGAACACCGAGGGCGGCGGCGCGGGCGAGGCGACCGCCGCCTCGTCCGTGACCGGCTGCGCCCCGCCGGTGAAGTCCAGGAGTGCGCGGCCGTGTTCGACGCGGCCGGGGTGCGGGTCGGAGGCGGCGCGGCGGGTGAGTTCCGCGGTCGGCAGCGGGGTGTCGGAGGCGACGAGGACCGCGTTGCCGAAGCGCTTGCCGCGCAGCACCGTGGGGTCGGCGACCAGGGCGAGTTCGGGGAACCGGGCGGCCGCGGTGGCGATCTGGCCGCGTAGGTGGGCGAGCGGCGGGCCGTCGGCGAGGTTGGCGGCGTAGCAGCCGCCCGGCTTCAGGGCCCGGCGGACCTCGTCGAGGAACTCGGTCGAGGTGAGGTGGGCGGGGGTGCGGGCGCCGCTGAAGACGTCGGCGATGACGAGGTCGGCCCAGCCGTCGTGCACCTTGGCGAGCCCTTCGCGGGCGTCGAGGGACCGCACCCGGATCCGCGTGTTCGCCTCCAACGGCAGCTCCCGGCGCACCAGTTGGACCAGCGCCGCGTCGCGCTCCACGACCTGCTGGGTGGAGCGGGGGCGGGTGGCGGCGACATAGCGGGCAAGGGTGAAGGCACCGCCGCCGAGGTGCACGGCGTGGACCGGTTTCCCGGCCGGCGCGACGAGGTCGATGACGTGCCCGAGCCGCCGCTGGTACTCGAAGGAGAGGTGGGAGGGGTCGTCGAGATCGACGTACGACTGCGGTGCCCCGTCGATCAGCAGTGTCCAGGCCCGCGACCGGTCCCGGTCGGGTATCAGCTCGGCGAGCCCGCCGTCGACGGGCTCGACGACGGCCTCGGCGGACCCGCTCGCCCGCCGGGCGTTCCTGGACTTCCCCATTGCGCCATTATCGGCAGCCGCGTGGGGCCACGCCTGCGCAGGGTCCGACCGGATCCGGGCGTCAGCGGCAGTTGTCGGCCGCCGCGATGATCCGTGCGGCCTCGCCCAGTGCGGCGCGCAGCACCGCCGGGTCGGTGGCGAGGTCGGCGTCGCCGGGCGGGAGCAGCCAGTCGGAGCCCTCGACGGGCGGCCGGGGGTTCAGGCTGAGGCCTCGGCCATTGGTCTCCGTACAGGTGCTGCCGGGGACGTCCCAGGCGGCGGCCGTGCCGGGCGGCACCACGAAACCGAGGGTGCGGCCGCCGTCGTCGTGCAGGACGGGACCGACCGCTTCGCAGGCTCCGCGCCGCAGGATGTCCACCGCCTCCAGTCCCTGGCGCGACGGCACGGTGACCAGGTCGCACGCGCCCGCGGGGAGGGGTGGCTCGCTGTGCTCCGGGGTCGGTGCGTGCCCCGCCGCCGTCGACGGACGGCGAGGAACAACGCTCTGGCTGGTCTCCATCCCGGCCTCCACCACGGAACCCCTCCTTGAACGAAGCGGCTCGGGAGTCGGGTGGCTCCCGGTCCACTGGGGTAAACGCTTCACCGCGTCAACGGCTACGGCGGAAGTCCGCCGCAAAGGATGGCAGTTCATGGCAGATCCTGGATGAGATATCCGGTTTGTAGCCAAACACTGCGTGGCGGGTCGGACACAGCAGGTACGTTCTTGCCCGCCGGACACGGGTGCTTCACGGACAACTCCCCCCGAATCCGGCATGGTTCGACGGTTCGCACGAGAGGACCCGGCCATGACGTCGTCAAGGGTGACCTCGTCTCAGCCCCAGCCCACCCGGCCACCGCGGCCGAACCTCGTCTTCCGGCAGTTGCGCGGCCAGCGCTCGCCGGCCGAGTTCGCCGCGGCGGTGCGGCGGGCCGCGCGCGAGATCGGGGAGCGGGTCAGCTGCGACGCGCGTTACGTCGGCCGGGTCGAGGCGGGCGAGATCCGCTGCCCCAACTACGCCTATGAACGGGTGTTCCTGCACATGTTCCCCGGCCGCACGCTCACCGACCTGGGCTTCGCGCCCCGCTCGTCCGTCCGCGGACGCCGGGCGCACGCCTCCGGTGAGACGGCAGGGGCGTACGAGCCGTATGACACACAGGACGTTCAGCACGCGCACAACCCGCTGAACCCGTACGACCAGCAAGACCCGCACGATCCGCATGGGCAGCACGACGGCCATGCGCTGCACGAGAACCACGCCGAGAACGACGAGGAGAGCGACGTGCTGCGTCGCGCATTCATGACCGGCGGGGGCGCCACCGTGGCCGCCGCCTCGCTGGGCCAGATCGGGCTCGCCTTCGACGCCGCGGCGGCGGGACGCCCCGTGCGCCGCGCCGGGACAGGCGACGCCTTCGCGCTCGAGGAGGCCGTACGCAGAATCCGGCTGCTCGACGACCGGCACGGCGCGGACGGGCTCTACCGGCGCGCGTCGGAACCGTTGCGCGCCGCCTATGCGCTGCTGGACGCCGGGGCGACCCGGCAGACGACCGCCGACCGGCTGCACTCGGGCGCGGGTGAACTCGCCATTTCCGTGGGCTGGTTGGCGCACGACTCGGGGCGGTTCGACGACGCGCGCTCGCACTACGCGGAGGCGCTCGCGACCGCCCGGATGACCGGCGACGACGCCCTGGAGGCGCACGCCTTCTGCAACACGGCGTTCCTCGCCCGCGACGCCGGGCGCCCGCGCGAGGCGGTCCGGGCCGCGCAGGCCGCGCAACGCGTCGCGCGCCCGCTGGGCTCGCCCCGCCTGATGTCGCTGCTCGCGCTGCGCGAGGCGGGCGGCTGGGCGGGGCTCGCCGACCGCACCGGCTGCGAACAGGCACTCGCCCGCGCGCAGGCCCTCTACGAGCGGGGCCCCACGGAGGCCGACCCCGAGTGGATGAGCTTCTACGGGGAGGCCGAACTGGAGGGCCTGGAGGCGCAGTGCTGGTCCATGCTGGGCGACTGGCCCCGCGCCGCCCGCCACGCGCGCCGTGCGGCCCATCTGCAGAACCCGCACTTCACCCGCAACATCGCCCTGTACACGGCGGAACTGGCGGACGACCTCGCCAGGGGCGGCCGCCCGGACGAGGCCGCGGCGGCTGGGATGCGCGTACTGGACCTCCTGGACCAGGTCCAGTCGTCCCGCATCCAGACGATGCTGGCGGGCACGGCGAGGGTGCTGCTGCCACACCGTCGGGCGTCGGGCGTCTCGGACTTCCTGGAACGCCACGCATCGGTGCCGCGCACGGTTTGAGGCACGCACGCGTACGTGACGGCGTGCGCCACGCGTGCGTGGCGGCGGTCAGAGGGGTCCTAGACCAGGTGCCCCAGGTCGTTCCAGCTCTCGATGGCCGGCTCCCCGTAAGCCCACCCCAGCACCGAGAGCGACGTCGGGTTCAGCCTGATCCGGGCCGCGAAATCGATCGGCAGCCCCAACCACCGCGCACCGATCGACCGCAGGATGTGCCCGTGCGCGAAGACCAGCACGTCCCGGTCGGCCTCCCGCGCCCACGCCACCACCTCGTCGGCCCGCGCGGTCACCTCGGCAAGCGACTCGCCCTCCGGGACGCCGTCACGCCAAATGAGCCAGCCGGGCCGCACGGCCTGTATGTCGTCCGGTGTCATGCCTTCGTAGGCGCCGTAGTCCCATTCCATCAGCTTGTCCCAGACGACCGCCCGCTCCCCGAACCCGGCGAGCTCGCACGTCTCACGCGCGCGTGCCAGCGGGCTGGTGCGCACCTCGACCCCGGGCAGCCCCTCGAACGGCGCCCGGTGCAGCCGCTCCCCGAGCAGCTTGGCCCCGCGTCGGCCCTCCTCCAGAAGCGGCACGTCGGTCCTCCCGGTGTGCTTGCCGGACAGCGACCACTCGGTCTGTCCGTGCCGGGCCAGCAGGATGCGCGGTGCCATGAGGAGAGGGACCCTTTCGAAAGAAACCACAGGCGGAACACCTCCATCATCGCGCACGCTGTGTGAGGGCAACCCGGTGGGCGATCCTCGCGTCTTTGAGGGCCGGGGGCGCCCGACGAGGGCGCGCACATACGCCGTAAAGTGGCACGACCGGACCACCGGACGCCGGGCGAGAACGAAGGGGGAGGCGATCGGATGCCGCAGACCGAGACACCGGGCATCGAGGCGGCTGCCCCGCGCACGCGCCTGCGCTGGTGGACGGAGCTCCCGCTGATCCTGCTGGTGTACGCCTGCTACTCGGCCGGCCGCCTCCTCGCCCGCGGCAACACCTCCGGTGCCGTCGACCACGGCCTGGACATCCTGCGCATCGAGAAGTTCCTGCACATCAACGCCGAGCACCCGCTCAACCGGCTCTTCACGCGCGAGGCCTGGCTCGGCGTCCCGGCCGACTTCTGGTATGCGTCGCTGCACTACCTGGTCACGCCCGCGATCCTGGTCTGGCTGTTCCGATCGCGCGCCGTGCACTACCGCGCGGCCCGCACCTGGCTGATGACGTCGACCTTCTTCGGCCTGATCGGCTTCACCCTGCTGCCGACCTGCCCGCCCCGTCTCCTGTCGGCGGGCCACGGCTTCGTCGACACGATGGCCCAGTACAGCTCGTACGGCTGGTGGGGTGGCGAGGCCAGCGCCCCGCGCGGCCTCGGGGGCATGACGAACCAGTACGCGGCCATGCCGAGCCTGCACGTGGGCTGGGCGCTGTGGTGCGGCGTCATGCTGTGGCGCTACGGCAGGACGCCCGCGACGAAGGTCGCCGCCGTCGCCTACCCGCTGCTGACCACGATCGTGGTCATGGGCACCGCGAACCACTACTTCCTCGACGCGGTCGCGGGCGCGGCCGTGATGGGCGTCGGGCTGTTCCTGACTCCGTTCGTCATGCAGGGCGCCGACCGGATCAAGGAGCTGCTGCCCCTCGGCGCAGGCACCTCTCAGGTCGCGGGTTCCTCAATTGTCAGTGCCGGATGCCAGACTTCCGCGGGTGAGCGAATTCCACGGCAGCGCGATTCCCGGATCGGATCCGGAGCCGAGCCCGGTGCCTCTCCCACGGACGCCGGGGAAGGCGCTGCGGCAGCGGCTCGCTGAGCTGCGCGGTCCCGACGTACCCGCCAAGGCGCTGGACGCGCGCGCCCTGGCCGCCCTCGCCGCCAACCCCGGCTGCAAGCGGCGCGCGATCCTCGACGGCGCCGGGGTGAACAAGGCGACGCTGGCGAGCTCTCTGGGCTCCCCGTCGGTCTTCGGGCAGTCGCAGTTCGCGTTCACGCGGGGCAACGCGTTCGAGGCGAAGGTCAAGGCGGACGGCGGCGCCGAGCTGCTGCGGCTGGTGCACGAGAAGCTGGACCGGCACGCGCAGCCGCCGGCCGACGCGCGCGTGCCCGACCTCGCGGCAGTCGGCCCCGAGGGGCGCACGGCCCGTACGGCACTCGCACTCCGCGAGGCCTCCGACACCCCCGGCACCTGGACGCTCCTGGACCACCCGATGCTGGCGCTCGACGTGGCGGGCTCCCCCGCGTTCCTGGAGCCGGACGCGGTGGTGGTGCACCCGGACGGCAGCTGGACGGTCGTGGAGATCAAGTCCTTCCCGATGCTGGACGGTTCGGCCGACGCCGCGAAGGTGGGCGCGGCGGCTCGCCAGGCGGCGGTGTACGTGCTGGCACTGGAGGAGGTCGCCGCCCGCCTCGATCCGGCCCCCGAGGTGCGGCACCGGGTCCTCCTCGTCTGCCCGAAGGACTTCTCCAACCTCCCCACCGCCTCGGCCGTCGACATCCGCAAGCAGCGTGCGGTCACCCGCCGCCAGCTGGCCCGCCTCACCCGCATCGAGGACATCGCCGACACGCTGCCCGAGGGCACCTGCTTCTCCCCCGAGCTGTCCGCCGACGAGCTGACGACCGCCGTGGAGTCGGTCCCGGCGACGTACGCGCCCGAGTGCCTGTCCTCCTGCGAGCTCGCCTTCCACTGCCGCGACCGCTCGCGCGCGGCCGGCGCGGTGACCTCGCTGGGCCGCTCGGTCCGCGCCGAACTCGGCGGCCTGACGACCGTCGACGACGTGCTGTCCGCGGCCCGCGGCGAGTCCGGCGACCCGGACGACCCGACGGTGGCCGCGCTGCGGAGGGCGGCGCAGCTGCGTGCCGAAGCCCTCGGTCAGGAGGTCACCCCGTGTCGCTGATCTCCACTCTCGCCCGCCTCGAGGCCGTCCGCACCGGCCGCGCACAGCCCGCCGCCACGGTCCGGCACCGGCACCTGTCCGAGCGGCCGCTGGTCTTCGTGCCGCTCACCACCGCCGGTGAGGCCGGGGCCCCGCTCGGCGCACTCGTCGGCACCGACCGGGACGCACCGCGCCTGCTCGTCGTACCGCAGCCGCGCGACCGCGACCTGAGGTTCGCGTTCCTCGCCGAGCTGGCGGACGTCGTCCTGCCGTACATCGACTCGTACGCCGAGGCCGTGGAGGCCGCCGAGCGCAACGAGACCGATCCGGAGACCGGCAAGCGGGTCAAGGTCGAGGTCGAACTGTGCGCGGACGCGCCCCAGTTGATCGTCCCGAGCCGCGCCGGTGTCGACTTCGTACGGCTGCTCGGCCGCTCCATGCGCTTCAGGCGTACGGCGGAACAGGACCCGGAGACCCCGCATCCCGCGCCCCCGCGCGTGCCGCTGCTCGGCCGCTGGCTGACCCACTTCGGGGAGCGCGCCCGGGTCCCCGGCTCCTCGCTCCTGCTCGCGACGACGGACGGCCTGGCCCGGCACTGGGCGACCGGCCAGTCCACCCTGGAGGACCAGCACCTGGGTGCGCTGCTCGCCTGGATCGCCCCGCCGGAGGGCAGCACGGGCGCGGAGGCGGCGCTGCAGGCCGAACTCGCCCGCGGCCCCAAGGACCAGCTGCTGTGCCCGCCCGCCGGACCGGCCACCGACCCGGCGTTCGACAACAAGCTCCTCGCCCCGGCCATCGAGCGCTACGACCGCGCGCGTACCGCCCTCGCCGCCGCCGAGGACGGTCTGGAGGCCGACGACCGGCTCGGTGAACTCACCGCCGCCGAGCGGGAGATCCGCGACCTGGTGCTCAGCCGCACGCTGCCCACCTGGGAGAAGGTCTGGCAGGGCCTCGACCTGGTGCGGACACTGCCCGTCGGCGCGCATGTGGAGGAGCGGTGGACCCGCGACCGCTGGTCGTTCACCGCCCACCGCGACCGCGTCACCGCGGGCGAGCCCCCGCAGCCGCGCCGCGACGACGCCGTCACCGCCGCGAACAAGCTGGCCTCGCGCGAGCGCGAACAGGCCCGCCTCGAGGCCCAGGAGGCGCTCGACGACCCGCTGGTGATGGCGGGGCGGCGGCTGTCCGGGGAGGCGTTCGCGGGCGAGGTCACGGACGTCGTGATGGCGTACAGCGAGAGCAAGCGCCCCAGCCCGCGACCGCTGGTCACCGTCCGTACGGACGACCGGCCGCACCTGGGCGAGCGCGCCAAGGCGTACCGCTCCCTGGGCGGCAAGCCGCAGACGGCGGAGTTCGTCGGGTACGAATCCCCCGACGACCTCGCCGACGGGGAATCGGTGCTGGTCCTCCGCATCCTCGACAAGATGGGCCGCGGCAAGGAGCCCGAGGCCGGGTCCGTGCCGGAGAAGGGCGACCGGCTCTGCTTCACGCTCTTCGAGCACGAGCAGCGGGGCGGCCCGAAGCTGCCCGACCCGGAGGAGACCCCGTGGACGCACGGCGGCCCGCCCGGTGAGGCCGCCGATCCCGTGACCCAGGAGGACGTCCTGTGACCCCCGACGCCGCCTTCGACCCCGGCGCCGAGGCCGCCCGCGCCACCGCCGACATCCTCCACGACACCCTGCACGGCACCGACCGGGGCGTGGTCGTCGACTCCCCGCCCGGCGCCGGCAAGTCCACGCTGGTCGTGCGCGCGGCGCTCGAACTGGCCGACGCCGGGCGCCCGTTGATGATCGTCGCCCAGACGAACGCGCAGGTGGACGACCTGGTGCTGCGCCTCGCGGAGAAGAGCCCGGAGCTGCCGGTCGGCCGGCTGCACAGCAGTGACTCCGACCCGTACGACAAGGCGCTCGACGACCTGCCGAACGTACGCAAGTCGGCGAAGGCGGGCGAGCTGACCGGGCTCGCGGTCGTGATCTCCACGGCGGCCAAGTGGGCGCATGTGAAGGTCGACGAGCCGTGGCGGCACGCGATCGTCGACGAGGCCTACCAGATGCGCTCGGACTCGCTGCTGGCCGTGGCCGGCCTGTTCGAGCGGGCGCTGTTCGTGGGCGACCCGGGCCAGCTGGACCCCTTCTCCATCGTCGGCAGCGAGCAGTGGGCGGGCCTGTCGTACGACCCCTCGGCCTCCGCGGTGACCACCCTGCTGGCCCACAACCCCGAGCTGCCGCAGCACCGCCTGCCCGTCTCCTGGCGCCTCCCCGCGTCGGCCGCACCGCTGGTCTCCGACGCCTTCTACCCGTACACCCCGTTCCGCAGCGGCACGGACCACGGCGACCGCAGCCTGACCTTCGCCGTCCCCTCGGACGGCTCCGGCCCCGACGAGGTGATCGACGAGGCCGCGGAGTCCGGCTGGGGCCTGCTGGAGCTGCCCGCCCGGCACACGCCGCGCACCGACCCCGAGGCGGTGCGGGCCGTGGCGACGGTCGTACGGCGGCTGCTGGACCGGGGCGGCGCTGCGACGTCGGAGCGCGCACCCGAGGAGCCCGCGCCGCTGACCCCCGCCCGGATCGCCGTCGGCACGGCCCACCGCGACCAGGCGGCGGCGGTACGGGCGGCACTGGCGGAGCTGGGCGTCACGGAGGTCACCGTCGACACGGCGAACCGCCTCCAGGGCCGCGAGTACGACGTCACGGTCGTCCTCCACCCCCTCTCCGGCCGCCCCGACGCCACCGCCTTCCACCTGGAGACGGGCCGCCTGTGCGTCCTCGCCTCCCGCCACCGCCACGCCTGCATCGTGGTCTGCCGCGCGGGGGTGAGCGAACTGCTGGACGACTACCCGTCGACGGAGCCGGTCCAGCTGGGCACGCTGATCAAGTTTCCCGATGGCTGGGAGGCGAACCACGCGGTGCTCGCGCGGCTGGCGGAGCACCGGGTCACCTGGAAACCGTGACCGCGCCTCGAACGGCCGAACCGTCGACACCGAGCACCATGCCGACCAATCCACGGGACGCAATCCCGCACACCGCCGGAGGCGGCCATCAAACACAGCCCCGATGGCTGGGAGGCGAACCACGCGGTGCTGGCCGCAGCGTGACGGTCGGCGCATTCGTTGCCGGGAACATCACGCGACCCACACAGCTTGATACCGCCGGAGGCACTCGGCCCTCTTGTGCGGAAGCGGGACAATGGACGGTGGCCCGCCCACGCACGGGTCGTCCGCGACGTACGAGGAGGAGAAGACATGGCGGAGCCCACGCCGCGTCGGAACGAACCGCGGCTACGCCCCGCGCCCCTGCTCTTCGAGCCCGCGGAGGCGGCCTCCGACCCTGAGCACTTCTTCGACCTGGAGTCGATCGACGACCCGCGGGCGCTGCTGGCCCGCTCGACGGAGCTGGCCCAGGCGTTTCGCGCGGCCGCGGACCGGGCGGTGGAGTACCAGGCGATGGCGGCCGCGCAACTCGCGGACCCACGGCGATTCGACCGGCTGACGCCGGCGGACATCGCGGAACGCGCCGAGTGGACCGAGGACTATGCCAAGAAGATGGTCGAGTTCGGCCGGGACCTGATGCGCGGCGCCGAGGGACGGGGCTCCGCGGACCCCGTGTGAGCGGTGTGAACACGGCTCACTTCGGACTGGCATATGCCAGGCGGGCAAGATACTCCTCACCACCCCTTCCTGTCCCGGTTTCCGGCAACCCTCAGGAACCGCGCGCTCACGGCCGGTAGATGTAGATGCCATGAGCAGTGAACGCAACGATCCGTTCCCCGACCGCTTCGACGTCTGCGGGGTCACCTCGGACGGCGCCGCCTGGCTCGCCTCGGCCGGAACGTATCCGCGCAGCACGCTCGCCCTGTGGGAGGAACGGCCCACCGCCCCGGTCGTGCTGCCGTGCGGCTCCGCCTTCGACGTCGTCAGCGCGCCCGCGGTCTTCGGGCGCCGGATGGTCGACCGGCTGTGGGAGGAGGGGCCGGGCTCGGGACCGGTGGCGGCCTTACGGGGCCGCATGCTGCTGTTCGCCGCCCCCGGCACCGCCCAGCGGCTGCCCTCGCTGCTCGGCTGGGAGGAGATCGGCCGTACCGGAGCGATCCCGCCGCTGCTGTGCCACGGCAACGGCGACGCGGTGACCGTCCCGGCCCTGCGGGCACCCGCCGCCCCGACCTCGGGCGACTCCCGCTGGCTCGTCGCCCCGGACACGCGTCACCCCTGGCTGCCGGGCCCGGAGATCCTGCTCTGGGCGGCCGTGCGGGCGGCCCGCGCGGCGGTGCGGATATCGATTTTTCCTCCCGCCGATCAGGATGCTAAGGTCTACGACGTCAGCAGGCGCCGCTAGCTCAGTTGGTTAGAGCAGCTGACTCTTAATCAGCGGGTCCGGGGTTCGAGTCCCTGGCGGCGCACAGACAGCAAGGCCCCTCGCGGAAGCGAGGGGCCTTTTGCGTACCCGCATCACCCGGACGTGATCTTCACCGTCCACGCCCCCGAAACCGTCCGCCCCTCCACCTCCACCCGCACACGCGTGCCCGGCACGGTGAAGCTCTCGCCCAGGCCGACCGGGGCGTCCGCGAGGGGTGGGTAGACGGAGTTCTCCCAGCAGGCCTCGGTGTGCGGATGGGCGTCGACGACCTCGATCGGGCCCGTGCCGGACTCGATGCCGCTGCGCACCCGGTAGACGAGGATGCCCGCCCGGCAGACCGCCGTGTCGTTGCCGACCGGGCCGCGCGCCTCGAAGGCGAGCACACTGTCGGGCCCCGTCCGCACCACCGCGAGCTTGGTGCCGTGCCCGACCCCGAAGGCCGGCGGTCCCGCCGCACCCGTCGCCGGGACGCCCGGCCCCGCACCCAGCGGCTCCAGGGTCAGCCGTGTGACACCGGCCTCCCGCACACACACCACCTGTCGCGGATCCAGCCATCCCAGCTTCCACTTGTGCCAGCCGAACAGATCGGGAGCCAGGCCGAACTGGCTGCCCATCAGGTCCCAGTCGCCGACATACGTGTCCCAGTCGCCCTTGCCGTCGTCCGGCCGGTGGTACAGGTCCGGCAGATCAAAGACGTGCCCGGTCTCGTGCGCGAGGACGAGCCGGTCGGGCGGATGCCGCTCGAAGACCGTCACGACCCGCCGGATGTCCTTGCCGTCGGCATGCAGCGGACTGTCGAGGTTGACGACCTTCGTGGCGTCCGAGTCCACGCCGGGCGCGTCCGGGTCGGCGACGAAGTACACGATGTCGTAGCGGGAGAAGTCGACCTGGGGATCGGCGGCGGCCAGCGCGTCGCGCAGGTAGGCGTCACGGTGCTCGGCGTTCCAGTCGCGCTGTATGGCGTACGACGTCGACGCCCGCGGCATCCGGATCCAGTGGTTCAGCGGATGCGGGCGGAGGGTGAACCTGCCGTAGGAGGCCTGCTCGAAGAAGCGGCTGGTGGCCGGGAAGTGGTCGGCGGTCAGCTCGGCGGGCGTGGTCCGCGGGACCGAGTCCGGGAAGGACAGGAAGACCATCACCGCGTCCAGGGCGCGGGTCGGGCGCGGATAGGCGGCGTTCCAGGTGTCGAGACCCTCGGAGTGGTGGGCGTCCGTGCGCTGCAGGGCGCACGGCACCGCCGAGAACGGCTCGGCGACCGACGGCCCGGTCACCAGCGAGGTCGCCGCGAGGGCGGACAGAGTGGTGAACACGGCGGCGGTGCTGCGCAGTCGGGGGCCCCTGAATCCCTTGAGGGGGAACTGACGCGGCACAGGGACCTCCGGGAGCGGTACACGGGACACCGCACCCAGCTTGTGTTTATTTGTCGTACTGCGCCCTGTTTGTCTGCCCCAGACGAGTGAGCCGGCCGGGAAACCGTCAGGTCCGACACCCCCGAATCGCTCACGGAACGTCACAAGTGGTCGGGGGCCCCAAGAACCCGTCCAGCTGCGGGCAGAAACGATCTGTCAGAAGTGCCGCTCGATCCGGGACACTGGAGTGTGGCTGGAAGGCCCTTGGGTCTGCCTCTATGATCGGCACACTTTCCTGCACGGACAGAGATCGAGTGCACTGCGGGAGCGAGCGGTGAGCGGAACGTCCGAAGGGCCGGCGCCCGCGGCAGACCTCGACCGGTCCGCCGTTACAGAGAGTGACACCTACGCGTCTCCTCGTACCGAGCCGCAGGCGACTCGTACGGAGCCGTCGGCGTACCACTCGGTCTTCAGGGCTGCGCCCCTGGCCATGGCGGTCGTCGACCGCGAGGGTCTGGTGGTCGGCGCCAACGACGGCTTCGGTGCCCTGTTCGGCAGCGCCACCGACGCGTTGACCGGCCGCATCGCCGCCGACCTGGTGGACCTGGCGTCCGACGCGCGGAACTGGCACGCCTACCGCGAGATGCTGCGCGGCCGCGAGGCCCTGCTGCGCTGCACGCGCCGGCTGAAGCATCCCGACGGACAGTCGGTGTGGGTGCAGGTCACCGTCACCCCCCTCGGTCAGGACGGCTGCCTGCTGATGTCTCTCAGCGACATCAGCGCGCACCGTGAACTCCAGGGCCGGCTGCGGCACTTGGAGATGCACGACCCGGTGACCCGGCTGCCCAACCGCACGCTGTTCTTCGAGCGGCTGACGGCCGCACTGGAGGCGGAGTCGTACGCGGAGAGCGGCACCGGCCGGATCGGGCTGTGCTATCTGGACCTCGACGGGTTCAAGGCCATCAACGACACACTCGGCCACCGCGTCGGCGACCGGCTGCTGGCCGCCGTCGCCGAACGCCTCACGCGCTGTGCGGACGAGGCGGGTTACGCCAGAGCGAGCGTGCCGCTGGTGGCCAGACTCGGCGGCGACGAGTTCGCGCTGCTGGTGGAGGACTCGACGGGCACGGACCAACTGGCCGAGCTGGCGGAGTCGGTGCTGGAGGCGGTGCAGGCACCCTTCGACCTCGACGGCCGGCGGCTGTCGGTGTCGGCGTCGATCGGCGTCGTGGAGCGCCGTGCGGTCGGGACGACCCCAACTGCCCTGATGCAGGCGGCCGACACCACCCTCTACTGGGCGAAGGCCGACGGAAAGGCCCGCTGGACGCTGTTCGACCCGGAGCGCAACGCCCACCGCATGACCCGCCAGGCGCTGGCCTCCACGCTGCGTCCCGCCATCGAGCGCGGTGAATTCGTCCTCGAATACCAGCCGTTGGTGGGCATGGAGGACGGCCGGCTGAACGGCGTCGAGGCGCTGGTGCGCTGGAACCATCCGCAGTTCGGTGTGCTGACGCCGAATCGGTTCATCGGACTGGCGGAGGAAGACGGCTCGATCGTGCCGCTGGGCCGCTGGGTCCTCGTCACGGCCTGCCGCCAGGCGCGGCAGTGGCAGTTGGACCACCCGGACGAGCCGCCGCTGTTCGTGAGCGTCAATGTGGCGGTGCGTCAGGTCTGGGACTCGGATCTGGTCGCGGACGTCGCGGAGACCCTGGCGGAGACGGGCCTCGCTCCGCACCTGCTCCAGCTGGAGCTCACCGAATCGGCGGTGATGGGCTCGGCGGGCCGCCCCCTGCAGGCGCTGCAGGCACTCAGCGACATGGGGGTGCGCATCGCGATCGACGACTTCGGCACGGGCTACTCGAACCTGGCCTACCTCAGCCGGCTGCCGGTGTCGGTGCTGAAGCTGGACGGCTCGTTCGTACGGGGCTTCCAGTACGAGAGCGACAAGGACGGGGCCGTACCGCCGAACCCGGCCGACGAGGTCGTCGTGGAGGCGATGATCCAGCTCGCCCACCGGCTCGGTCTGACGGTCACCGCGGAGTGCGTGGAGACGTCGGCGCAGGCGACCCGGCTGCGGCGGATCGGCTGCGACACCGGCCAGGGGTGGCTGTACTCACGGCCGGTGTCGCCGGATCGTATCTCCGAGCTGCTCGCGCCCGTCGAGCCCGCCGCGCACGTCGGTGATCAGGTGGTCGGCAACCCGTAGGCGTCGGCGATGAGTTCGTACGAGCGCAGGCGTACGTCCCCGCTGTGGGCGTTGCCCGTGATCATCAACTCGTCGGCGCCGGTGCGCTTCTGGAGGTCGTCCAGGCCGGAGCGGACCTCGTCCGCGGTGCCGTGGATGACGTTGGAGTTCCAGGAGTCGACGAACTCCCGCTCCATCGGGCTGAATTCGTAGGCCTCGGCCTCCTCCGGGGTGGGGACGAGCCCGGGGCGGCCGGTGCGCAGGCGGACCATGTTGAGCGCGGCGGCCAGGACCTGGCGGCGGGCCTCCCGCTCGTCGTCCGTGGCGAGGGCGGAGACGCCGATGAGGGCGTACGGGGCGGCCAGCACCTCGCTCGGCCGGAAGGACTCGCGGTAGAGGTCCAGGGCCGGGATGGTGTTCTGCGCGGAGAAGTGGTGCGCGAAGGCGAAGGGCAGGCCCAGGACGCCGGCCAGGCGGGCGCTGAAGCCGGAGGAGCCGAGCAGCCAGATCGGCGGGCGGTGCGGGGACTGGACGCCGCCGGGGGAGGTCGCCTGGACCGGGCCGGGGACGGCGTGGATACGGCGGTAGGGGTGGCCGTCCGGGAAGTCGTCGTCCAGGAAGCGGGTGAGCTCGGCCAGCTGCTCGGGGAAGTCGTCGGCGCCCTCGTTGAGCCGGTCGGTGCGGCGCAGGGCGGCTGCGGTGGCGCCGTCGGTGCCCGGGGCGCGGCCGAGCCCGAGGTCGACGCGGCCGGGGGCCATGGCCTCGAGTGTGCCGAACTGCTCGGCGATGACGAGGGGTGCGTGGTTGGGCAGCATGACGCCGCCGGAGCCGAGCCGGATGCGGTCGGTGTGGGCGGCGAGGTGGGCCAGGATCACGGCGGGCGAGGAGGAGGCCACGCCGGGCATGGAGTGGTGCTCGGCGACCCAGTACCGGTGGAACCCGCGGCTCTCCGCGAGGCGGGACAGGGCGACGCTGGTGCGCAGGGCGTCGGTGGCGGTACGGCCGGCTCCGACGGTGACCAGGTCCAGTACGGAGAGCGGTACGGGGGCGGTGCCGTGTGTCGTACCCCGGATCTCGTCTTCTGCCGCCACGTTCTGCCTCCGTCGGTGTCGCCGTGTGCTGTCGTCCGGCGCTAACAGGAGGCACTCTCCGCTTTATTCCCTTGGGGCTCCGCCCCCCAGACTCCCGTCGGCCCTGAAGGGGCCTCGTCCTCAAACGCCGGACGGGCTGACCTGCGCCGACCGGCGCTGGAAGATCAGCCCCTCCGGCTTTTGAGAGCCAAGGTCACACCTGGACGATCGGCTCCCGCGTGAACAGCGAACCCAGCGTCGGCGCGTTCACCCGGCGGTCCGCAAGCCGTAGCGCCTCCCACACCGTGACCTGGTTCGCCGTGAGGACCGGTTTGCCCAGTTCCTTCTCCAGGGCCGGGATGTGGGCCGCCGTGTGCAGGGCCGTGTCCGGGAGGAGGAGGGCGTCCGCGTCGTCCCGGTCGGCGTCGCGCGCCAGCAGGAACACCTCCGCCTCGCCCCAGGTGCCGACCTCCGCCGCGGTGATGATTCCGGCACCGCGGACCGATGTCACCTCCACGTCGGCCGCCCGCAGGAACTCCGCGAAGAGCGCCGCCACGTCCTCGGGATACGTCGCGCCGATCGCCACCCGCCGTGCCCCGACCTCCTGCAGCGCGTGGACGAAGGCGAAGGACGTCGAGGAGGCGGGCATTCCGGCCGTACGGGCGAGGGCGCGCACCTGGTCGTGGGCGCCCTCCCAGCCGTAGACGAAGCTTCCGCTGGTGCATGCCCAGACGACCGACTCCGCGCCCGCCATGCGCAGTTCCTCGACTCCCGCCGCGAGCCGCTCGGCCGAGCCCATGTTGAGCAGCGCGTCGACCCGGTGTGCGTCCTCGCCGATGTCGGTGTGGACGACGTCGAGGCGGATGTCGCTGCCGAGCAGCTGCTCGATGCGCGGGTAGTCGTCCTCGGCGGAATGGCCGGGATAGAGGAATCCGAGTGCCGTCATGACCTGCCTTCCTGCTGCTGTTCACCGTCCGGGAGTTCCGGCAGTACGGGACCGGAACGCGCCGCCGGATCGATCAGCGCCTGGTACGGCCCCACCGCCCGGGTACCCAGCCGGGACAGCGCAGCCCACATCGTCACCTGGTTGGCCGAGATCACCGGGATGCGCAGTTCGGCCTCCAGCTGCGGGATGACGTCGTAGGTCGGCAGGTTGGTACAGCTGATGAACAGGACGTCGGCGGAGCGCCGTACCGCCTTGTGGGCCATGGCGACCACATCGCGGTACGGGACCTTCCAGATGTGCCTGGTCAGGCCCATGTACACACAGCCGGTGACCTTGACGCCCGCCTCGGCGACGTACTCCTCCAGCGCGCGTGTGACCGACACGGTGTACGGAGTCACGAGCGCAACCCGGCGCGCACCGAGCGCCGCCAGTGCCTCCAGGAGCGCGCCCGAGGTGGTGATCGAGGGGACCGCGCCGGCCCGGGTCATCGCCGCGCACATCGCGCGCTCACCGGCGATCCCGCCGACGAAGCTGCCCGAGGTGCAGGCGTAGGCGACGACCTCGGGTGTGATCGCGGTCAGGGTGCGGACCGCGTCGTCGAGCGTCTCGTGCTCGCTGACCAGCCGCGCGAGGTCGAGGCTCACCTCGACCGGCACATACGGTGTCCGTGTCAGATGCAGCGAGACGTCGTCCGGGACCCAGCGCCACAGCTCGCGGTCCAGCGCGAAGTCAAAAGGGGCGACCACGCCAACACCGCGCTGCGGGCGGGGTCCACCGAGAAATGAAACGTCCATGATGCCCATGGCACGCACCGCCTCACCGTGAGAAACAGCGGAGCAACGGACCCCCCAAAGCGCCCGTGTTGACGAAGGTAGGTTCGGGTGCGAGCGTGGTCAAACCTCGCATGTCAGACGGCCGCAACCGCCCCGAGAAACGGCTCTCGCATGACCACCCCCACCCTGCTCGTCCTGGACGCCGAACCCCTTCCCCGCCTCGGCAGACTCACCGGTCGCGCCCGTATCGAGCACGCCGACGAGTCGACCCTCGCCGAGCGGCTGCCGCACGCCGACGTGCTCCTGGTCTGGGACTTCGCGTCCCGGGCCGTGCGCACCGCCTGGCCGGGCGGGGGCCCGCGGCCGCGCTGGGTGCACACGGCGAGCGCGGGCGTGGACCACCTGATGTGTCCGGAACTCGCCGCGTCCGACACGGTGGTGACCAACGCGCGCGGCGTCTTCGACCAGCCGATCGCCGAGTATGTCGCGGCCCTGGTCCTGACCATGGCCAAGGATCTGCCGCGGACCTGGGAGCTGCAGCGGGAGCGGACCTGGCGGCACCGGGAGACACAGCGAGTGGCCGGCACGCGCGCGTGCGTGGTCGGGTCCGGGCCCATCGGCCGTACGATCGCCCGCACGCTCAAGGCGCTGGACATCACCACCGCGCTCGTCGGGCGCACCCCGCACACCGGCATCCACGGCCCCGACGATCTCGACCGGCTGATCGCCCGCGCCGACTGGGTGATCGCGGCCGCGCCGCTCACCGAGCAGACGTACGGCATGTTCGACGCGCGCCGCTTCGGCGTGATGCAGCCCGGAGCCCGGTTCATCAACATCGGGCGGGGCGGTCTGGTCGTGGAGGACGCGCTCGCGGAGGCGCTCGCCAAGCGGTGGATCGCGGGTGCGGCGCTGGACGTCTTCGAGCACGAACCCCTCACCCCCGACAGCCCGTTGTGGGAGGTCCCGGGCCTGATCGTGTCCCCGCACATGAGCGGTGACACGGTCGGCTGGCGGGACGAACTCGGCTCGCAGTTCGTGGAGTTGTACGAGCGCTGGGAAGCGGGCAGGCCGCTGCTGAACGTGGTCGACAAGAAACGCGGGTACGTACCAGGACGCTGAACCGCCGGACAGGTCCTAGCGATGGAGGGCAGATGACGGACCCCGAGCTCACCGAGCTGACCGCCGCACGACTCGTCGAGGGGTATCGCAAAGGGGAGTTCAGTCCGCAGGAGGCCACGAGGGCCGCGCTGGAACGGGCCGAGCGGATCCAGCCGGAGGTGAACGCGTTCGTACGGCTGCTGGCCGACGAGGCGCTCGCACAGGCCCGGGAGTCGACGGAGCGCTGGCGGCGCGGTGAGCCGAAGGGGCTGGTGGACGGGGTCCCGACGACCGTGAAGGACATCCTGCTGCTGCGCGGCGCCCCGACCCTGAAGGGTTCCAACACCATCTCGGAGCAGGGCAGTTGGGACGAGGACGCCCCTTCCGTCGCCCGACTGCGGGAGCAGGGCGCGGTGTTCATCGGCAAGACGACGACACCCGAGTTCGGCTGGAAGGGCGTGACGGACTCGCCGCAGTCCGGGATCACCCGCAATCCGTACGACCCGACCCGCACCGCCGGCGGTTCGAGCGGCGGCGCGGCGGCGGCCGTGGCGCTCGGCGCGGGACCGCTGGCGCTGGGCACGGACGGCGGGGGCAGTGTCCGTATCCCGGCGGCCTTCTGCGGCGTCTTCGCCCTGAAGCCGACGTACGGCAGGGTTGCGCTCTACCCGGCGAGCGCCTTCGGCACGCTTGCCCATGTGGGCCCGATGACCCGGGACGCGGCGGACGCGGCGCTGCTCCTCGACGTGATCGGAGTGCCGGACAACCGCGACTGGTCGGCGCTGTCCGCCGCGCCCGGCTCCTTCGTCGCCGCACTGCCGGGCGGGGTGAAGGGCCTGCGGGTCGCGTACTCGCCCTCGCTCGGCGGCCAGGTGGCGGTGCAGCCCGCGGTCGCGGCGGCGGTGCGGCGGGCGGTGGAGCGGCTGGCGGAACTCGGCGCGTACGTCAGCGAGACCGACCCCGACTTCACCGACCCGGTGGACGCCTTCCACGCCCTGTGGTTCTCGGGGGCGGCCCGGGTGACCCAGCAACTCGGGCCGCACCAGCGGGAGTTGCTCGACCCCGGGCTGCGGGAGATCTGCGCTGCCGGTGCCCGCCTCTCCGCACTGGACTACCTCGCGGCGGTGGACGTCCGCATGGAACTCGGCCGCCGCATGGGCCACTTCCACGAGTCCCACGACCTCCTGGTCACGCCGACGCTGCCGATCACCGCCTTCGAGGCGGGCGCCGAGGTGCCGAAGGGCTCGGGGCACCGGCGCTGGACGGGATGGACCCCGTTCACGTACCCGTTCAACATGACGCAGCAGCCGGCGGCGACCGTCCCGGTCGGCACCGACGGGGACGGCCTGCCGATCGGCCTGCAACTGGTGGCCGCCCGGCACCGCGACGATCTGGTGCTGCGGGCGGCGCACGCCCTGTACGAGGCCGGGATCACACCCCCGATCGCCTGACCGGCCCTCCCGTGTCGATCATGTCGACCGGCGTGCCCTGCAGCCGGTCGACATAGGCCAGGAGTCTTTCGTTCAGCTCCGCCCTCGAGCCGTACAGGTCCTCCCGCCAACGGCGCACCCGATCACGCGGCATCTCGTCGGCACGCAGCGTGCGACCGTCCCTGCCGACGATCCCGCCGGCGAGCGTGTGCAGTACCCCCGTCACCTGGTCGAAGGCGCCGAACTGCTGTGATCCGACCCAGAGTCCGCCGCCGAGCAGCTCGTCGGAAGCCGCCCTCGCCTCCTTCTTCAAGGCTCTGGACTCCGAGACGAACCGCTCCGGGTCCACGGAGCGGCCGGCTTCGAGGTCGGCGAGGACGTTGTTGAGGAAGTCGTGCCAGTCGCGCATCGCCGTACGCACCCGGGCAATCCGCTGCAGCTGGATCCGGATCTCCTCACGACCGGCCCGGTCCCTCTCGTGCCGAGCCGCCTGTCGCTGATGGGCCAACGGTCCGAGGAACATGGCGAGGGCCGAGATCAGCGCTCCGATGACACCACCGAGCAACCCGGCGATCGTGTTCGACATGGCCCAAGTCTGCACGAGGGCAGGCTGTTTCTATCCCGCGCGCCGGAACCTCAGCGTCTCCCCCGCCGCCCCCGACCGCCAAAGGTCGTTGCAGCCCTCGGCCATCTCCGCCAGGCCCTCGACGACCTGGCCCCAGACGATGCCCGGCACCCAGCCGACGTCGGCGTTCAGCAGCAGGTTGTTGCGTTCGTAGAACAGGGCCAGGTCCACCACCGTCGTACCGGCGCGGACCTCTCGGTCGTAGCCGTACGCCTTCGTTCCCAGCTCCGTTCCCGCGAAGGAGAAATAGCAGAGATCTCCGGGAATCGGGGTAACTGTCGGATTTTCCAGGGGTGGTTCCGATGCCGCGAACGGCGGGAAAAGGGCGTAGATCTCGTTACGGGCGTATTTCGCATGATAGACGTCGCTGCCCAGTGGAAGGGCGTCCCACACGGCCGCGCAGGTGAGCGGGGCGCGGTCGTCCAGCAGTTTTGCCGTGCAGGTGATTCCACGCTTGACCAGCGAGACTTCGATGTAGCGGTCAGCCATGCATCCCATGGTGCATACATCGCATGCTCTCGGGTAGCCGCGCCGCCATGGCTCCACCTTTTGGGAACGACAGATACACACCCGGACCCACACGCCGGTCGCTGCTCGCGGGGGTGGCGGCGCTCGGTGCGCTGGGCGCCGCGGGTTGCAGTCGCGTGGCGACCGCGTCGACGACGGAAGGCGGTGAACTGCTCGACCGGCTGAAGGCGGCAGGTGTCGTACGGCTGGGAATAGCGGGTGAGATCCCCTTCGGGTACATCGACAAGAACGGCGAACTGACCGGCGAGGCGCCGGAATTGGCCAAGGTCGTCTTCAAACGGCTCGGCGTCGACAAGGTGCAGGCCGTGCCGACGGAGTTCGGCTCGCTGATTCCGGGCCTGAACTCGCAGCAGTTCGACGTCGTCGCGGCCGGGATGTACGTCAATCCCGAGCGCTGCCAGCAGGTCATATTCGCCGACCCCGATTACCAGATGCTCGACTCCTTCATCGTGCGCAAGGGGAACCCGAAGGGCCTGCACGACTACAAGGACGTCGTCGCGAAGAAGGCCAAGTTCGCGACCGGCACCGGCTATGCGGAGATCCAGTACGCCGTCGAGGCGGGGTACAAGGAGAGCGACATCCTGATCGTGCCGGACCAGGTCGCCGGGATGAACGCCGTGGAGGCGGGGCGCGTCGACGTCTTCGCCGGTACGGCGCTCACCACCCGGGAGGTCGTCAAGAAGTCCTCCAAGACCGAGGCGACCAAGGCCTTCGCACCGCTCGTCAAGGGCAAGCCCCATGTCGACGGGGGCGCCTTCGCCTTCCGGCCGACCGAGACGAAGCTGCGGGACGCCTTCAACGTCGAGCTGCACAAGCTGAAGGAGAGCGGCGAGCTGTTCCGGATTCTGCAGCCCTTCGGCTTCACCAAGGCCGAGATGACCGATCTCACGGCCAAGGAGCTGTGCGGAGGGAAGAGCGGATGACCTCGGGACTCTGGGACCTCGTACTCCACGGAATCTGGGTCACCGTCCAGCTGCTGGTCCTCAGCGGACTGGTGGCCGCGGCGGTCGCCTTCGGCGTCGGCATGGCCCGCACCCACCGGCTGTGGATCGTCCGCTTCCTCGCGGGCGTCTACACCGAGGTGTTCCGCGGGACCTCCGCCCTGATCATGATCTTCTGGGTGTTCTTCGTGCTGCCGGTCGCCTTCGGCTGGCAGCTGGTGCCCCTGTGGGCCGGCACGCTCGCGCTCGGCCTGACCTACGGGGCGTACGGCGCCGAGATCGTGCGCGGCGCGCTGAACTCCGTCGACCCGGCGCAGCGCGAGGGCGGGATCGCCCTCAGCTTCACGCCCTGGCAGCGGATGCGGCTGGTCCTGCTGCCACAGGCGGTGCCGGAGATGATCCCCTCCTTCTCCAACCTGCTCATCGAACTGCTGAAGGGCACCGCGCTGGTGTCCGTCATGGGCATGGGCGACCTGGCCTTCAGCGCCAACCTGGTGCGCCTGGCACTGCAGGAGAGCGCGGAGATCTACACGTACGTCCTGCTGATCTACTTCGTCATCGCCTTCCTGCTCACACGGGGGATGCGCGGACTGGAACGCAAGCTCAAGGCAGGGCTCGGCAAGCAGGTCGGGCGCACGCCCGAACAGGAGCTGCGCCGTCCTGAGACGACCGGCGTGGGCGCGGGAGGTGCTCTCGGATGACCTGGGACTGGAGCGCGGTCTCCGACTTCATGCCGAAGTTCTGGGACGGACTGCTGGTCACCCTGCAGATCCTCGCCCTCGGCTCGCTGATCTCCTTCGCGCTGGGCCTGGTGTGGGCACTGCTGATGCGGACGCCGACGCGCTGGGTGCGCTGGCCGGTCGGGGTGGTCACGGAGTTCATCCGCGACACCCCGCTGCTGGTGCAGCTTTTCTTCTTCTTCTACGTGCTGCCCGAGTGGGGTCTGACGTGGTCCGCGCTGACCACGGGCATCTGCGCGATCGGCCTGCACTACTCGACGTACACGATGCAGGTCTACCGGGCCGGCATCGAGGCGGTCCCGGCCGGCCAGTGGGAGGCCGCGACCGCGCTGAACCTGCCGGTGCGCCGCACCTGGACCGTGGTGATCCTGCCGCAGGCGATCCGCCGGGTCGTCCCGGCCCTCGGCAACTACGTCATCGCGATGCTCAAGGACACACCGATCCTGATGACGATCACCGTTCTGGAGATGCTCGGCCAGGCACGGCTGTTCTCCCAGGAGCACTTCCAGTTCACCGAGCCCCTGACGGTCATCGGTGTGGCCTTCATCGTCATCGCCTACCCGGCTTCCCTTCTCGTACGAGCCCTGGAGCGACGCCTTGTCCGCTGACACCCCTCTGATGAAAGATCCCGACGCGAGCGCCAACCCGCCGGTGGACGGCAGCGAACTGATCCGCTTCGAGAACGTCACCAAGCGCTTCGGGTCCAACACGGTGCTGGACCGGCTCGACTTCTCCGTCGAGTCCGGCAAGCACGTCACGCTGATCGGCCCGTCCGGCTCCGGCAAGACGACGATCCTGCGGCTGCTGATGACCCTCACCAAGCCGGAGGAGGGCACGATCACGGTCGCCGGGGACCAGCTCTTCCCGGCCCCGGAGAAGCAGATCCGCGAGGTCCGCAAGAAGATCGGGATGGTGTTCCAGCAGTTCAACCTGTTCCCGAACATGTCGGTGCTGCGCAACATCACCGAGGCCCCGGTCACCGTCCTCGGCCTGTCCAAGGACGAGGCGGAGGCGCGCGCCCGTGAGCTGCTGGAGCTGGTGGGTCTCGCCGACAAGTGCGACGCCCGCCCGACCCAGCTGTCCGGCGGCCAGCAGCAGCGGGTGGCGATCGCCCGGGCGCTGGCGATGCGGCCGCAGGTGCTGCTGCTGGACGAGGTGACCTCGGCGCTCGACCCGGAGCTGGTCGCGGGTGTCCTGGACGTCCTGCGCGACATCGCCCGCACCACCGACATCACGATGCTCTGCGTGACCCACGAGATGAACTTCGCGCGGGACATCTCGGACCAGGTGCTGATGTTCGACTCGGGCCGGGTCATCGAGTCGGGGCCGCCGGAGAAGATCTTCAGCGAGCCCGAGAACGACCGGACCCGGGAATTTCTCAGCGCGGTGCTCTGACGTCGGGAAGGCTTCAGAGGTTGAACGTGGTTCAACCTCCGAGGTCCCGACGCCGGGTCATGTCATCGGCATATGCCAGAGTGCCTGAGTCCCTGTTGAGAGCGGTACGGCGGGGTCGGAATCTCGTCAACAGCCGCTCACAACAAGCCTCTTGACCGTTATCGTGGAAGAGATTCGCTGTCCGGATTACGGCCCAGTAGTGAGCGAGCGCAGGGGGAACACCGTGGCGCTGAAGCACGAGCCGACCGCGCCGTACCACTCGGCCCAGGACGCCCTGCGCGTCCTGGAGACCGTGGCGCGGCACACCGCCGGAATCACCGACACCGAGCTCGCCCGGCTCACCGGCCTCACACCGGAGCGGCTGACCACCCTCCTGAGGATGCTGCGCCGCGAGGGCTACGTCGAGCAGATCACCGACGGCGCGTATGTCACCGGGGACGCGCTCACCCGCCTCGGCTCCGCCCAGGGCAGGGAACAGGCGCTGCGCGAGAAGCTCCAGCGCACCCTGGACCGGCTGCGCGACTCCGTGGGCGCGGCCGTGTACCTGAGCTCGTACGTCGACGGCGAGGTCAGGGTCGCCCAGTACGCCGACGGACCCACCACCCCGGTGGTCAACGAGTGGGTGGACTTCCGCTACTCGGCCCACGCCACCGCGATAGGCAAGAGCCTCCTCGGCCAGCTCGACCACAACAGCCGCCGCGACCATCTCTCCCGCCACAAGCTGGCGCGTCTCACCTCGCGCACGATCACCAGCGACCGGCTCCTGCTCTCCCGCCTGGAGTCCCAGCCGCCGACCGTGCCCCACCTCGACCTCCAGGAGTACGCGGTCGGCACGGTCTGCGCGGCCGTCCCGATCAGCGCCGGCTCCTCGGTCGGCTGCCTGGCCCTGTCCCTCCCGGTGGAGGACGCCCACCGTCTGCGCCAGGCCGCGGACGCCCTGAACCGGAACGCGGCGCCGGTGCTGCTGTCCCTGGCGATCTAGACGTTCCGACCGCCCCGGCCGGTGGTCGGAAGCACCCCTTCGGACCAGGTACTATTTTCTTCGTCGCCGTCCGCGAGACACAGATCAAGCGGTCGGCGCGAGTCATGCGCCGCTAGCTCAGTTGGTTAGAGCAGCTGACTCTTAATCAGCGGGTCCGGGGTTCGAGTCCCTGGCGGCGCACCGACAGTGAAGGCCTCTCGTGGGAGCGAGAGGCCTTCGCCATTGGGACAGATATTTCCCGGGTCCTGCACGAGCGGCTGGGGGTCCGGGGGCCGCGCGGCGGAGCCGCACATCAACACAGCCCCCGGGGAATGCAGCATCAGCGGGTCCGGGGGTCGAGTCCCTGGCGGCGCACCGGTGAAGGGCCTCTCGTGGGAGCGAGAGGCCCTTCGGCGTCTTCAGCGCGGGCCAGCCTCCGGTACGCCCGCTCCCCCGGCGGCCGCCACCACACCGGATCCGCGCAGCGCACCCCCTCGCGCCTGAGCCGCCCCCGGTGGATCTTGTTCGTCGCCGTGACCGGCATCCGCTCCACGACCCGTACGAACCGGGGCGCCATCTTCGTCCCGAGATCGGGCTGGGCGGCCAGGAACCCGGCGAAGGCCACCGGCTCGAAGCTCCCCGCGACCGTCGCCATCACCTGGTCCCCGGTGACCGGATCCGGCACCGCGTACACGGCGACGGCGTCGGCACCCTCGTACCGCGCGAGGATGTTCTCGATCATCGCGGCGGCCAGGTTCTCGCCGTCGACGCGGATGCGGTCGTCGGTGCGGCCGGCGAAGTAGAGGTAGCCGTCGGCGTCGCGGCAGAACAGGTCGCCGGTCCAGTACCAGCCCCCGTGCCGCCGCTCGGCCTCCGCCTCCGGGTTGCGCCAGTACCCCTCGAAGGGGTTGGGCCCCTGGTTCACCAACTCCCCTATGGCCGCTTCCCCGTTGAGCAGCCGCCCGGCCGCATCGAAGCGGGCGGTCGGGCACTCTGCGCGGGTCTCCGGATCGAGTACGACGAGACCGGGCGCCGCCCGCCCCACCGCCCCGGCCGGCGTCCCCGGCGACCACTGCACGGCCGCCCCGCCCTCCGAGGACCCGTACCCCTCCACCAGCCGTACCCCGAACCGCCGCTCGAAGGCCGCCGCGTCCACCGCCCCCGCCTCGGTCCCGAAGCCGAGCCGGAGGGGGTTGTCGCGGTCGTCGTCGCGCTCCTCGGTGGCGAGGATGTACTGCACGGCCCGCCCGACATAGGTGAAGTACGTCGCCCCGAACTTCCGTACGTCCGTCAGGAATCCGGAGGCCGAGAAGCGCCGCCTGAGCGCCACGCCCGCCCCGGCCGCCAGCGCGGGCGCCCAGTCGGCGATCACCGCGTTGCCGTGGAACATCGGCATGCAGACGTAGTGCACGTCCTCGCGCCGCACCCCGAACTGCCCGACCAGCGAGGCACCGGCGGCCGCGAGCCGGCCCTGGGTGCAGATCGCGGCCTTGGGGGCGCCGGTCGAGCCCGAGGTGAAGTACAGCAGGAACCGGTCCCCGGGAGCGGCACGGGAGGCGTCCGGCTCGGCGGTCGTATACGGCGCGAGGAGGTCCTCGTACCCCTCGCCGTCGGTCAACAGCAGCCGTACGCCGGGGAGTTCGAGGCCGGCGAGGAGCGGGAGGTGGGCGCGCTCGGTGATGACGATGCGGCACTCGGTGTGCAGGATGTCGCGGGCGAGTTCGGCGCCGCGGCGGGTGGGGTTGATACCGGCGACGGCTGCTCCGGCCAGGGCTGCCGCGCCCAACCACAGTGGATATTCAGGGGTGTTGTCGAGCAGCACCCCCACGTGGGGCTCGGCGCCGGGCGGCAGGAGGTCGGCCAGCAGTGCCGCCCGGGCCGCGGCGCCCGCGGCCACCTCGTGGTGGGTGAACACACGCTCCCCGCACCACAGCCCCGCACGGTGGTCGCCCCACCGCTCCGCCACGAGTTCCGCGACCGTGCGCCGCTTGGCCTCCCTGGACTCCATGGGGGCGCACGGTAGTTGACGTACCGTCAGATTGCTACGGCATCGTCGACGAGTACCCGGAGCCGTCCGAGCCGGAATTCTCCGTGTGGAACGTGACCATGAAGCCGATGCAGAACGCCACGAACACCCCGAGGAAGGCCAGGATCCCGAGGGTCGACGCCGCCTGCTTGACGCGGGCCGGCGCGTGGGCCGTGGCGACCACGTCCCCCTTGCCGTCCGTGTAGTAGACCGTGACGAGGTCGCCCTCGAGGCGGGTCGCGGGGCCGTCCTCCTCCTCGAAACGGATCAGGCGGCCGCCGTGGGTCGTGAACTCGTAGACGTGGTGGAGAGTGGTCCGGACCCGGCTGTGCTCGCCGCCGCCATGGGTCGTGGTGAACATCCGCAGACAGCGGCCCTGCGCGGTGAGCCCGCTGTTCCAGGCCGCTCGCACCTGCAGACCGCGGCGCACCACGCGGTAGATCATGAAGAGTGCCGCGGCCAGCATCAGGCTGGGCACGAGGTAGAACAGCACATCCATGGCTTCCCCCGAGGTCAGGTACTGCTTGGTGCGGTGAACCTACCCCCGGGGAAAGCCCGTTTGCCTCAAGCAATGCTCAGAAGGTCACATCGGAGCAGGCGTAGAACGCGTTGCCCGTGTCCGCGATCGTCCACACCGCGAGGATCACGTGGTGGCCGCTCAGCCCGGACGGCAGGGTGCCGCTGTGGGAGAGGGTGGCCGGGGGACGCTGACCGTTGTACGGCACCGTGAGGAACGGTGTGGTGTTGAGGTCGGAGCGGGCCAGGTTGTGGTTCTGGTTCCAGCCCGGCTTGGTGACGTAGTACTTGAAGTCGGTCGTGGCGTGCATGGCGGTGAACTGCCAGCGGAACGTGTAGCTCTGACCGCCCGTCACCTTGATGGTGGGCCAGGCACCGCCGGACGGCGTCTTCGGCGAGCTGAGCTGACTGAACCTGCTGACACCGCCGTTGCATATCTGACCGTCGGCCGGTCCGGCGGCGGGGAAGCCCTTGGGGCCCTCGACGCTCTGCGGCTCCCACTGGATGTCGCCGCAGTTCGTCACGGTGCCGTTCTGACAGAGCTTCTGCCTGCTGATGGGGAGGTCGGTGTAGCCGTGGCTGCTCGCACCGCCGGCCGAGAGCACGAAGGCTCCGGTGGTGGCGAGACCCACCACGGCGGCGTACCACTTGGTCTTTTTGCGCATGCTGCCGCTCCCTGGAGAACGTGGGGGAGGTTCCTGAGGCGTGCAGGTCTAGACCAAGCTTCAGATTATTGCCGTTCGTTGAACATGTCCATACCAATCGCGGGGGTCAATTCCCGGCCGGCTCAGGGACCTTGCTCGCCGCGCCCCGCGCAGAACGCCACCGTCAAGTCCTTCACCAACGCCTTGCGTTCGTAGTCGTCCAGCTCCACCAGACCCCGCATGGTCAGCCGCGTCACCGTGTCCTCCACCGAGTCCACGACCGACGTGAGCACGCTCGCCCGCTGCTGCGCGTCCAGCGCGGCGATACGGCGGCGGTGCATCGCGGCGGCCACCTCGGGCGCGTACTCGACCCGGACCGGCCGGACGGAGAACACCTCGAGGCCGACCGGTGCCGTGTCCGCCACGACCAGGCGGGTCAGTGCGTCGACGGTCGCCTCCACCGAACTTCGCGTCCCGCCGGGCATCTCCACCGGCACCCGCGCGAGGGCCGCCTCGACACACTCGCGCAGATACGCCTCGTGGTCCTCGACGCCGAGCGTCGCCCGTGCGGTGTCCCGCACCCGCCACACCACCAGGACGACGGCCCGGAGCGCGACCCCGTTGCCGTCGGCCGCCGGCATCGGCTCGCTGCGCCAGTGCCGCAGCCGTACGTCGACCCGGCGGCGCAGCAGCAGCGGGTTGACCCACATCAGGCCGGTGCGCCGGACGGTCCCCCGGTAGCCGCCGAACAGCCCGAGCACCCAGGCCCGCCCGGTCCGCCCGCGGGCCAGCCCGCCGAAGCCGAACAGCCCGAGGGCCCCGGCACCCGCGTACGCCGCCCACTGCGCGGGACCGAGTCCGGCCCCCGCGTACGCCGGCAGCCGCAGTGCCGCCGTCGCGAGCGGCGGCAGGACGCCGGCCCACCACGAGGCGGCCACGCACCCGGCCGCTCCGCAGGCACCGGCGAGCACGCCCGCCGTGCCGGGCAGCACCCGGGCCGGGCGTTCGGCCAGTTCGGGGTCGACCTCGGGCACGGGCCGCGACTTCGCCGGGAGCGGGCGCCGGAACCGCGGCTGCTCCCCGGTCCCCTGGCGACGGGCCACGACCGCGGGCCTGAGCGGCACCGACACCGGGTCCGGGTCGTCGCGGAACAGCAGGTGGACGGGGATCTCGGTGGTCGCCTCGTTCTGAATGAGGCGACCGGGCCTGCCGCCCGGCCCCTCGGACTCGGGCGTGTGTGAAGTGGTCGTCGTACTCATGCGTGCCTCCAGCCTCCGCGCCAGATGCGTCACAACAGATGGGTGAGAAAAGAACCGCTGGACGGGGAACCGACCGCTCAGGAGAACAGCCGCCGCCACGTCTCCGGCCCCGGATGGCCGTCCGCCGCACCGCCCCGCCAGCCCTGGGCGCGCTGGAAGGCCTCGACGTTGCGCCGGTCCGCCTCGCTCCAGCGCGGTCCCGGCCCGGTCGTGTAGTACTTGCCGAACCCTTTCTTCACCAGCTGCGCCCCCAGCCGGGTGATGTACTCGTTGTCCGCACCGGGCCGGAACAACGCCCGCCCCGGATAGCCCTGCACCCCGTGCGAGGCCGGCACCGCCCGCCCCGCCGCCCCGGCCGCCGGGGCGGGCACCACCTGGCCCGCTTCCCCCGTCGCCGGAGCGGGCACCCCCTGACCCGCCTCCCCGGTCGCCGGAGCGGGCACCGCCTGACCCGCTTCCCCCGTCGCCGGAGCGGGCACCCCCTGGCCCGCTTCCCCCGTCGCCGGAGCGGGCACCCCCTGACCGGCGTCCCCGGTCGCCGGGATGTCCTTGCCCTTCCCGGACACCAGCAGCTCCCAGGTCTTCGGACCCGGCAGCCCGTCGGCGGCCGTGCCCTTCCAGCCCTGGGCCGTCTGGAAGGCCTGGGTGGCCTTGCGGTCCGCGCCGGACCAGCGCGGGCCCGGGCCCGAGGTGTAGAAGCGCTTGCCACCGCGCTTGACGAGCATCTGACCGAGCTGGGTGACGTACTTGTTGTTCGCGCCGGGACCGAAATACGCGGCTCCCGGGTACGGCGTCGGGGCGGTGGCCGGCGGATTCGGCTTCGGCCCCGACGCGTCGGCCGAGAGCCCCTTGTACCGGTAGGGGAGATAACTCTCCGAGTGGCTCCAGTAGCCGTACGGGGTGGCCTGCCGACGGGCGTGCGGCGGCGTCTGTTCGTAGGCGGTGTAGTAGGTGTGCGTGTAGTCCGTCCAGCCGCCGAAAATGACGACGTGCGAGCCCTTCTGTGGGTTCGCCGGATTGTGGAACAGCAGAATGTCGCCCGGCTGGAGTTCCTCCTTGGAAATGCGCTCCGCGAACTGGTCGAGGCTGCCGGTCCATTCGTTCTGCGGCAGGCTCCAGGCCATCGAGACGTAGCCCGAGCAGTCCTGCCGGTAACCGTCGGACCAGTACGCGGCCATGTCGTACGGCACCTGTGCGGCGACCCATTTCTTGGCCCGGTCGATGATCTCCGCGCGGGTGGTCAGGGGCGCCTTGACCGCACCCTTGGGCTTGGCCGGCTTGCCGGCCGGGCCGTACAGCGGAGCCCTGGGGCCCTGCGGGTTCTCTACCTCGTCACCTGCGGGAACGCCTGGTCCGAGGGGTGCGTACGGGGCCGCGATCGCCGGTGCCACGTGCCCCGCACCGAGCATCGCGGACGCGGCGGCCGCCACGATCACGGTCCGGTGGGCGGCCGGGTGCCGGCCCGACCGCGAATAGGGAAGGACGCGACGCCAGTGCGCGCATCCGGGGCAATCGCAGTCGCCTGCCGGATCGAATTCCTCGAATACCGGACTCGCCATGCGATTCCCCTCACACTCCAGATGGAAATGACCGCCTCTGTGCACGGTGATCAGTTTCCCAACGCTCTTCCCGACGCGCATGTTGACGGTCCGAATGATGTACGGCGCCCCGCAGCGGCCGGGTCCGCCCGGGCGCCCGGTGGTCCGGAGCACCCCCGGGCGTCCGGTAGAGTTGCCACGTCAGCAGGCGCCGCTAGCTCAGTTGGTTAGAGCAGCTGACTCTTAATCAGCGGGTCCGGGGTTCGAGTCCCTGGCGGCGCACCGACCGGAAGGCCCCTCGCGAGAGCGAGGGGCCTTCCGCATGCCCGGAACGGAGACTGTCCGGAACGGGGAACGCCCCTTGATTGGCCGGATACTCTCTGGCCATGGCAGCCCGTGACCTTCAAGAGCGGATCAAGAAGCTCATCATCGACCGCAGGCTTCCCTCCGGGGCGCCGCTGCCGACCGAGCCCGAGCTGATGGAGTTCCTGGGGGCGAGCCGGAACTCGGTGCGCGAGGCGCTGAAGGCGCTGCAGGCGATGGGCATCGTCGAGATCCGGCACGGCTTCGGGACCTACGTCGGGCCCATGTCCCTGGCTCCGATGATCGAGGGCCTCGCCTTCCGCACGGTCGCCGGGCACTACAGGGGAGAGGACTCCCTGCTCCAGCTGCTGGAGCTGCGCGAGGCGGTGGAGACGGGCCTCGTCTCGCGGCTCGCAGGACGGATTCCCGAACGGGACCTCCTTGAACTCGACGGGCTCGTGGGACGTATGGAACAACAGGCCGCGCAAGGAGGCGCCGGCCTCGCCGAGACCGACCGGGCCTTTCACGCCACCCTCTACCGGGGGCTGGACAACGTGCTGCTGGGTGAGGTCCTGGAGGCGTTCTGGGACGCCTTCCACCGGGTGCAGACCGACCTCGGGGGTGCGCCGCAGGATCCGAAAGTGACCTGCAGCCAGCACCGGGACATCCTGGACGCGGTGCGGTCCGGCGATTCCGTCCGGGCGGAGGAGGCCATAAGAGAGCACTTCGGCAACATCCGTGCCCGACTGTCCACAACTGGTCCACAAGACCCCCACAGGCGCCACAATGAACGCGTATGACCGGTAAACACCGCGTTTCGCATCTTGCGATCATGATGAACGCCGTAGAACCCTGTTTTTCAAGATGCTGCGGATACGCGGCAGTTGGGGGGCAAGTAAGCGGTTGCCGGGTTCGCGGGGATAGGGGGCCCCGTTCACGAACGGATGCCGAGGGGGGCATCATGCAACCGGAAGGTCGCGGTTCCATGTCTATGGGTGTGGAAAGTGTGGTGACTGCGGCCGGTCACTGATACGTCTGTGAAGAGTCGAGGGGGACTCGACAGCGGACGGAAGGAACCGACACAACACGCGGTGACCTGCGTGTGGGGGGATGACTCATGACGTCGACGCCGACGGGCGCCCGGCAAGACTTCGACCCGTCTGAAACCACCCAGCTCAGGGTGCCTTCGCACCGGAACAGCACGACGGGCCAGTTCCGCAGGATCAAGAAGAACCTGCCGAGATACGACTACGAGCACTACAGCCGGCTGGCCGGTCCCCTCACCCAGCCCGACCCGGACAAGCCGTACAAGGTGCAGTACCGCTCGCTGCTCTCGCAGGAGCCGCACCGGCTGCGCGCCGCGCTGATGCTGGGCGCCGCGCCGCTGCTGTCGCTGGTCCTGCTCGGCTGGCTGCTGCAGCCGGAGCACTGGACCGAACGCGACTACCCCGCCTTCGACTTCCTGCCGGCGCTCGACGTCGTGATGCTCGTCTCGATCGGTCTGATCGAGTTCTTCCGCTGCATGAACGTGCTGTCGAACGCGCACGCCACGCTGGTCGCCCGCGACCCGGTCCCGGTGGTGCCGGAGACCGGCACCAGAGTCGCCTTCATCACGACGTACGTGCCCGGCAAGGAACCCCTGGAGATGGTCACGAAGACCCTGGAAGCGGCCGTGCGGCTGCGGCACCGGGGCCTTCTGCATGTATGGCTCCTCGACGAGGGCGACGACGACGAGGTCAAGGCGGTCTGCGCGCGGCTCGGCGTACACCACTTCTCCCGCAAGGGAGTTGAGCAGTGGAACCAGAAGAAGGGCCCGTTCCGCGCCAAGACCAAGCACGGCAACTACAACTCCTGGCTGCAGGCGCACGGCGACGAGTACGACTACTTCGCCTCGGTCGACACCGACCACGTCCCGCTGCCCAACTACCTGGAGCGGATGCTCGGCTTCTTCCGCGACCCGGACGTCGGCTTCGTCATCGGCCCGCAGGTGTACGGCAACTACGACAACCCGATCACCAAGGCCGCCGAGTCTCAGCAGTTCCTCTTCCACGCGCTCATCCAGCGCGCGGGTAATTTCTACGGCGCCCCGATGTTCGTGGGCACGTCGAACGCCGTACGGATCAAGGCGCTCAAGCAGATCGGCGGTCTGTACGACTCGATCACCGAGGACATGGCGACCGGCTTCGAGATCCACCGGCACAAGAACCCGGCGACGGGCAGGAAGTGGCGGTCGGTGTACACGCCGGACGTGCTGGCGGTCGGTGAGGGCCCGGGTGCCTGGACGGACTTCTTCACACAGCAGCTGCGGTGGTCCCGGGGGACGTACGAGACGATCCTGAAGCAGTACTGGAAGGGCTGGTTCTCGCTGCCTCCGGGCAAGCTCTTCAACTACACGATGATGATCATCTTCTACCCGATGTCGGCCCTCAACTGGATCCTGGCGGCGCTGAGTTGTGCGCTGTTCCTGGGCCTGGGCGCCTCGGGTGTGAACATCGACCCGACGGTCTGGCTGATGCTGTACGGCAACGCATCCGCGCTGCAGATCGGCCTCTACATCTGGAACCGCCGGCACAACGTCTCCCCGCACGAGCCCGAGGGCTCCGGCGGTGTGGCGGGCATGGTGATGTCGGCGCTCTCCGCGCCGATCTACGCCCGCTCGCTGATGGACGCCGTGCTGCGCCGCAAGAGCAAGTTCGTGGTGACGCCCAAGGGCGACTCGGCGAGCCCGGACACCCTGTTCGGGACCTTCCGGATCCACCTGTTCTTCATCCTGGTCTTCGGCGCCTCCATCGGCGCCGGCTTCACGCTGGGGCACTCGCACCCGGCGATGATCATCTGGGCGACCTTCGCCCTGCTGATCACCGCGTCGCCGATCTTCGCCTGGCGGTACGGACTGCGGCAGGCGAAGAAACAGCCGCCCGCACCGGTCCAGCCGCCGGCGCAGGACCCGGCGGCGCCGCCCGCGACGGCCTACCAGCCGCAGCCGCTGCCGGCCCGGCAGCCGCCGCACGGCTCCGGGCACAAGCCCACCTGGGCCGCCTCCGGCACAGGCTCGGACGCGGGCAACGACCAGACGATGCAGATCGCCCTTGGTGGATTTGGGGGACGTAAGGAATGAACGACCGAGCAGGCCGCCGCCGCGCCCGTCGGCTCGCGATCGGCACGGCGGTGGTGCTCGCGCTGGCCGGGATGAACGGGCCTTGGCTCTACCGCGTCGGGACCGAGAAGTACCACGAGTACAAGATCAACAGACCCGAGTACAAGGCGGACAACGGGCACTGGGACATCGTCGAGTTCCCGCCCGAGTACCGCCAGGACACCATCCACGCGGCGCTTCTGCGCACCGGAAAGGTGCTGCTGATCGCGGGTTCGGGCAACAACCAGGACAACTTCGACGCGAAGAAGTTCGACACCCGGATCTGGGACCCGGTCAAGGGCACGATCAAGAAGATCCCGACGCCGAAGGACCTCTTCTGCACCGGCCACACGCAGTTGGCGAACGGCAATCTGCTGATCGCGGGCGGCACCAAGCGGTACGAGAAGCTGAAGGGCGATGTCACCAAGGCCGGCGGCCTGATGGTGGTGCACAACGAGAACCCGGACAAGCCGATCACCCTGCCCGCGGGAACGAAGTTCACGGGCAAGGAGAACGGCAAGACCTTCGTGTCCAAGGACCCGGTGCTCGTGCCGCGCGCGAAGAAGGTCTTCGACAAGGCGACCGGGAAGTTCCTGCGCAACGACCCCGGTCTGGGGCGGATTTACGTCGAGGCGAAGAAGAGCGGCACCAAGTACGAGACGGGTACCCAGGACAACTACCGCATCCAGGGCCTGACCGGCACCGAGGCGCGCAACACGTACGGCATCGCGCAGAAGCTCGCGCTCGACAAGAAGGACTTCCAGGGGATCCGGGACGCCTTCGAGTTCGATCCGGTCGCCGAGAAGTACATCAAGGTCGACCCGATGAACGAGGCCCGCTGGTACCCGACGCTCACGACGCTGAGCGACGGCAAGATCCTCAGCGTCTCCGGGCTCGACGACATCGGGCAGTTGGTGCCGGGCAAGAACGAGATCTTCGACCCGGCGACCAAGAAGTGGACGTACACGAAGAAGATCCGGCAGTTCCCGACGTACCCGGCGCTGTTCCTCCTGCAGAACGGCAAGATCTTCTACTCGGGGTCGAATGCGGGGTACGGGCCGGACAACGTCGGTCGCATTCCGGGTATTTGGGATGTCGACACCAACAAGTTCACGAAACTGCCCGGGCTCAGCGACGCGAACGAGATGGAGACGTCCGGGACGGTGCTGCTGCCTCCGGCGCAGGACGAGAAGTACATGGTGATCGGCGGCGGTGGCGTCGGCGAGTCCGCGAAGTCCAGCAACAGGACGCGGCTGATCGATCTGAAGGACAAGAACCCGAAGTTCACGGACGGGCCGACGCTGGAGAAGGGCACGCGGTATCCGCAGTCCTCGATCCTGCCGGACGACTCGGTGCTGGTCTCGGGCGGTTCGGAGGACTACCGGGGTCGCGGCGACTCCAACATCCTGCAGGCGCGGCTGTACAACACGGACACCAATTCCTTCGAGCGGGTGGCTGATCCGCTGGTGGGTCGGAACTACCACTCCGGGTCGATCCTGCTGCCCGACGGGCGGGTGATGTTCTTCGGGTCGGACTCGCTGTACGGCGACAAGGCGAACACGAAGCCGGGGAAGTTCGAGCAGCGGATCGAGATCTACACGCCGCCGTATCTGTACCGGGATTCCCGGCCGTCACTCTCGGGCGGTCCGCAGACGATCGCCCGGGGCGGGACGGGGACGTTCACCTCACCACAGGCCTCCGCCATCAAGAAGGTGCGGCTGATCCGGCCCAGTGCGTCGACCCACGTCACGGATGTCGATCAGCGGTCGATCGCACTGGACTTCAAGACGTCCGGCAACAAGATCACGGTGACCGTGCCGAAGAACAAGAACCTGGTGCAGTCCGGGTGGTACATGCTGTTCGTCGACGACGACCAGGGAACACCGAGCAAGGCGCAGTGGGTCAAGGTCCCGTAGCCGGTCAGTAGCTTCGGCGGCTACTGACTGGCCTTGGCAAGGGCGAGTGCATAACTCGCCCACCACTGGCCCGCCTTGGGCCCGCCCTTGCACGTGCCGTCCGACTCCCCGGGGCGCTTGACCCACACATAGGCGTCCACCAGCGGGTCCGACGTCTTCGTCGTCGGGGACTCGCCCAGTTTGCGGCCCGGGGGGTTGCACCAGTTCTCGTCGGCCTTTCCGGCCGTGTACGGGCCGTTGCCGTTGCGGCTGGTGTCGATGACGAAGTGCTTGTTGCCCACCTTGGCGGAGAGCTGCTTGCCGTAGGCGATGGAATCCTTCGTCGAGTAGAAGTTGGAGACGTTGACCGCGAAGCCGTCGGCCTGGGCGATGCCGGCCCACTGGAGGGGCTCGAAGATCTGGTCGGGGTGACCCCAGCCGGCATTGCCCGCGTCCAGGTAGACCTTGGTGTTCTTCAGGGACTTGAGCTTGGTGATCGCGCCCTTGAGGAGGTCGTAGCGCTCCTCGTGGAACTCGTCCGGGGTGCAGCCGTCCACCAGGTGCAGTACGGCGTCCGGTTCGAGGATGACCGTGGCGGGGCGGTCGCCGATGCCCGCCGCGACGCCGTCGATCCAGGTGCGGTAGGCGTTGCCGTCGGCCGCGCCGCCCTGCGAGTACTGGCCGCAGTCGCGGTGCGGGATGTTGTAGAGGACGAGCAGGGCCGTGCGGTCGGCCTTCTCGGCGGCCTCCGTGAAGCCCTTGGCCTCCTGCTCGGGGTTCTCCGGGCCGATCCACTCGCCGGTCGGCTGCTCGGCGATCTTGCGGATCTGCTCGGCGGCGTCGTCCTTGCCGGACTTCTCGTAGGCGGCGACCTGCTTCGCCGCGTTGCCGTCCGGGTTGACCCAGAACGGATCGCTGCTCTTGGGCTGTTGGGTGATCTTCGCGCCGGCGTCCTCGTCGCCGTCGCCTCCGGAGGAACACCCCGCGGCGAGCAGTGCCGCCCCCAGCACCGCCGCGGAAGCCCGCATTCCGGCCCCCCTCATGCCGTACATCCAACTCCCCCTTGGGTGCACTGGTCGAAGTCTCAATCCTGACATACGCCTCGCCGCGCCCACGAGATCGCCCGGGCCTTGTCGGCGAGCTGTTACAGCACCGGGGGTCGTGCCCAACGGGTGGCGTACGACGCCGAGTTGCGTCCCACGGGGCGGAAGGGGCCGGAAGCCGGTCGTAGAACCCTGAATCACCAGCGTGAATGACGGAGAGCCACCGTAGCGGAACCTGGCGTTAATCACCCCCTAGGCTCTGACGCTCATCCGTTCTAGAGTCTTCTCAGATGGCCCCAGTCCCCGGCCAGAACAGCCACTGTGGCCCCTGAACCTCCCGCGCCGGTCGCCGGGTTACTCCCGCAGCCCGTGCGCGCGCGGTTGAGGACCAGCCCGGTCGGCGGCCTCGGGGGGAGCGGGCCGCCGACCGGGCCAGGTAGGGGTCGGGTGCGCTCACAGACCGGTTCCGGTTCCGGTGAGGTACGCCGAGACGATCACGTTCGCCGTGTAGGTGCGGCTCGCCCGGTCGAAGGTGCCACCGCAGGTGATCAGCCGCAGCTCGGCGCGGCCCGACTCGCGCTGGGCGTAGGCCCGGCGGGCGTCGAAGCGGTCGCGGGTGAGGACCTGGACGTCGTCCACGGTGAAGTCGGCGACCTTGCCGTCGTCGCGGGCCACCCGGATCGTCTCGCCGGGGCGCAGGACGCTGAGCTTGTAGAAGACGGCGGGCCGGGTCTCGGTGTCGACGTGCCCGACCATGAGCGCGGCTCCGGCGGCCCCCGGTTTCACCCCGGCCCCGTACCAGCCGACGACGCCCGCCTGGTCGAAGGGCGGCGGATCGACCGCCCCCTGCGCGTCCAGGCCGCGGGTCACCACGGGTGCCTGGACGCCCAGGCCGGGGATGTCGATGCGCTGCGGCAGCGCGTCCCTCAACGGGCGTGCCGCGGGCGGCAGTTCCGCATCGGGAGGCCGTCCGACCGCGGCCATGTCGCCGGTGGTCGGGGCGGCCATGCCCTGCCGTACGTCGGTCACCTGCCGGCCCCACAGCCACAGCCCGAGCAGCAGCACGGCCCAGGCCACGCCCGTCAGGAGACGTCCGGTGCCGGAGAAATGCTCATGGTCGTCGGACATCGGGTCAGCCCGTTCCGCGACTCCGGCGGGCCCTCAGCAGCCCCACGGCCGCCGCGGCGACGCCCGCGAGAACCAGCCCGGTCACCGCGTGCCATGTGTTGGGCCCGGTCGCGCGGGCGTCCACGGTGGCGAAGTGCGCGGCACCACCGCCGCCCGCGTCGACGGGGGCGACGGGCGAGGCGTGGACAGTGGACGGGACCGCCGACTGCGGCTCGGGCTCCGCCTGGGAGTGGGAGCGCGGCTTGGAGTGGGACGGCGACTGCGACTGCGACTGCGATACGACGGTGATCCTGCCCTTGATCACGAAGTCGGCGCAGGTGATCTTCACGTCGTAGGGGCCGGGCTCGACCGAGGTGCGGATGCGGGTCTCCCCGGCGAGGGCCCCGTCGGCGCCCGCGAGACGCGCGTCCGCGACGAACGCCGCCGACACCGCGGTGGCCGTCCTCCCGGAGCAGCCGCTCACGCTGAGGGCGACGTCGGCGCCGGCGGTTGGCGTGGACGGGGTCACCGAGACGTCGCGTCCGTCCCCGTCCGCCGCGTGCGCCACCGGGGTGAGCGCACAGGCGGCCAGGAGACCCGTACAGAGAGTGAGACGTAGTGAGCCCATCGTGAAAACCTCCAGACACACTGGAGGCTCCTCCTCGGGCCCGCGCCCCGCATCCTCAGCGGCGGCCCACTACTCCGAACGGGTCATCCACGAGCCGCCGCCTCAGACCCGGTCGACGAGGTCCGCGATCGAGTCGACGACCTTGGACGGCCGGTACGGGAAGTCCTCGACCTGCTCGGGCCGGGTCAGCCCCGTGAGCACCAGGAACGTCTGCATCCCGGCCTCCATGCCGGCCAGCACGTCGGTGTCCATGCGGTCGCCGATCATCGCGCTGGTCTCGGAGTGGGCGCCGATCGCGTTGAGACCGGTCCGCATCATCAGCGGGTTCGGCTTGCCCGCGAAGTACGGCTTCTTGCCCGTCGCCTTGGTGATCAGCGCGGCGACGGCACCGGTCGCGGGCAGCGGCCCCTCGGTGGAGGGGCCGGTCTCGTCGGGGTTGGTGGCGATGAAACGGGCGCCGCCCTGGATGAGCCGTACGGCCTTGGTCATGGCCTCGAAGGAGTACGTCCGGGTCTCGCCGAGGACGACGTAGTCGGGCTCGTGGTCGGTGAGGATGTAGCCGATGTCGTGCAGCGCGGTCGTGAGCCCCGCCTCGCCGATGACATAGGCGCTGCCGCCCGGCCGCTGGTCGTCCAGGAACTGGGCGGTGGCCAGCGCCGAGGTCCAGATGGACTCGACGGGCACGTCCAGGCCCATGCGGCGCAGCCGGGCGTGCAGGTCGCGCGGGGTGTAGATCGAGTTGTTGGTGAGCACGAGGAAGGGCTTGCCGGACTCGCGCAGCTTCTTCAGGAAGGCGTCGGCGCCGGGGATCGGTACGCCCTCGTGGATGAGCACACCGTCCATGTCGGTGAGCCACGACTCGATGGGCCTGCGGTCTGCCATGTGCGGGATCTCCTGCCGTACGCATGTACGCGGTGCTGCGTGCGCCCCCAGGGTAAACACTGGCCGGATCTTGCGGAATGGGCGTCTCAGCGGCGTCTGCGCTGCCTTCGGGCCAGCAGCAGCGCGCCGCCGGTGACGAGGACGGCGGCGGTGGCGACGGCGCCGCCGGGGGTGCCGAGGCCGGTGCGGGCGAGTTCGTCGGCGAACGGGAGGCGCGGGGCACGGCTGGGCGGGGTGGTGCCGGTGCCGTTGCCGTTGCCGGTGGTGGGTTCCGGGGTGGGGTCGTCCTGGATGCGGAAGGAGTAGTCGTTGGACTGGCCGACCCAGTCGCCGTCCTGGTTCTCCCGCTGGACGACGGCCGCGTCGACGGTGACCTGGTTGGGTACGGCGTCCGAGGTGAGCGCGAGGCGGAGTTTGACCGTGACGGTCTTCTTGGGGGCGACGGTGAAGCCGGGGAACCCGTCGAAGGCGCCCACGAGTTCGTCCTCGTCGGTCTTCTCGAAGCGGACGGCGCGGGGACGGGAGCCGTCGTAGAACTCCAGCCGCGGCTGGGACGGCTTCAGTGCGCGCTTGTCGTCGACGAGTACGACGACGGGGTGAATGTCTGCGCAGGTCCGGGCGGTGGTGTTGGTGAGGTCCAGATACCAGGTGCCGAATCCGCCACCGGCCTCGTAGGCGTCGGGGCCGCCGTGGATGCGGGTGGTGAGGGGGAAGGCGCGGCCGTCCGGTGCCGCGCAGGTGGGACGGGAGGTCGCGTGAGCCGGGGCCGCCGCGGGCAGAAGCGCGGCTGCTGCGAGGCAGAGGGACAAGGGCGTGCAGAGTCGCATGAACAGGTGACTGTGCCCGGCGGCAGTACGGATCGGCTGCCGCCATTCCGAGCACGGGCTCGAACGGCCGCATGATGCCGCCCGATCGGACCCGTCGGGCGCACCCGCACCACAGCACCTGCCGGCCGGTCGTGGCGGTGGAGCGGGCACCGCGGATCGGGGCAAGGGGACATGGGCGCCGGGTGCCGGGTGCCGCGGCGGCCGTACCGACGGGGCTGCGCCCGTCGCGACGGGACATGGCTTCCCGCCGTCGCCGTCCGGCCCTCCCGCACACTCACACACTCGCACGCCGGCAGCGCCGCGCGGCCGCCCTCCCGCCCGGGCCACCCGCACAACCGCCCTTGCCGCCGATCACCCGTCCCCCCGCCCGAACAACGGCGCCAGCACCAGCTGTGCCGCCCCCTCCGCCACCCCGCCGGAGGCCAGGCGGGCCGGGATCGGGGGCTCGCCGGCGCGGTGGGCGCGGTTGTCGAGGGCGGTGGAGACGCCTCGTACGTAGGTGTCCGGGTCGGTGGCGATCGTGCGGCCGCCGAGCAGTACCAGGTCCACGTCGAGGAGGGCGACCAGGTTGCCCGCGCCGGTGCCGAGTACGCGGGCCGCTTCCCGGGTGTCGCCCCGGGCCGCCGCCGCCAGGCACAGTGCCTCGACGCAGCCGCGGTTGCCGCACTCGCAGGGCGGCCCGTCGAGCTGGATGACCTGATGGCCGAACTCGCCGGCGCCGGTCCTGGCCCCCCGGTGCACCGCTCCCCCGATCACCAGCCCGCCGCCCAGCCCCGCCCCGAAGTGCAGATACGCGAAGGACCCGGCCTCGCCCCGCACCGCAAGGCCCAGCGCGGCGGCGTTGGTGTCCTTGTCGACCACGACCGGCAGCCCCAGCCGCCCGGCGAGCACGTCCCGCAGCGGGAAGCCGTCCCACTCGGGCAGCCCGGTCACCCGGTGCAGCACCCCGCGCTCATGGTCGAGCGGCCCGGGCAGCGCGACCCCGACACCGAGCGCGCCCCCTCCGGAGACCGCCTCCAGCAGTTCCCCGACCTCCCGGACCGCCCGCCCGACGACCGCCTCCGACCCCGCGCCCAGGTCCAACTCGGCCTCGCGCCGCGCCACCACGGCACCCGTCAGATCGCAGAGCACCGACGTCAGCTCGTCCCGGTCCAGGTGCAGCCCCACCGCCTGCCCCGCCTCCGGCACGAGCCGCAGCACCGTGCGCGGCTTGCCCCCCGTGGACGCCCGCCGTCCCGCCTCCGCCGCGAGCCCCTCCTCCCGCAGCCGCCCAGTGATCTTGCTGACCGCCTGCGGGGTCAGCCCGGTCCGCTCGGCGAGCTCGAGCCGGCTGATGCCCTCCGCCCCCGCCGTGCGCAGCAGGTCGAGCACCAGCGCCGTGTTGTGGCTGCGCAGCGCGAGCAGGTTCACACCGCCGCCCGTCCCACCCGCAGTCCTCATGTTCGTCCTGTCCACGCCCGCCATTCTCCCCCGCGCTTGCACTTTGGCAACAGCGTTGCCAAAGTGGGAGGCATGACTCGTACTCCTCTCCGCGTGGGCCTCGTCGGCTACGGCCTCGCGGGCTCCGTCTTCCACGCCCCGCTGATCGCCGCCACCGAGGGCCTCGTCCTCGACACCGTGGTCACCTCGAACCCGGAGCGGCAGGAGCAGGCCCGCGCCGGGTTCCCGGACGTGCGCGTCGCGGCGACCCCCGACGAGCTGTTCGACCGCGCCGCCGAGCTGGACCTGGTCGTCGTGGCGTCCCCGAACAAGACGCACGTCCCGCTCGCGACCACCGCCCTCAAGGCCGGCCTCCCCGTGGTCGTCGACAAGCCGATCGCCGGTACCGCCGCCGAGGCCCGCGAGCTCTCCGCCCTCGCCGAGGAGCGCGGCCTGCTCCTCTCCGTCTTCCAGAACCGCCGGTGGGACAACGACTTCCTGACCCTCCAGCAGCTGCTGGCCGAGGGCGAGTTGGGTGACGTATGGCGCTTCGAGTCCCGCTTCGAGCGGTGGCGTCCGCAGCCCAAGGGCGGCTGGCGCGAGTCCGGCGACCCGGCAGAGATCGGAGGTCTGCTCTACGACCTGGGCAGCCACCTCGTCGACCAGGCCCTGGTCCTCTTCGGCCCGGTCACCACCGTCTACGCCGAGTCGGACATCCGCCGCCCGGGCGCCGAGGCGGACGACGACACGTTCATCGCGCTCACGCACGCGAACGGCGTCCGCTCCCACCTCTACGCCACCGCGACGACGGCCCAACTCGGCCCGCGCTTCCGGGTGCTGGGCTCGCAGGCCGGTTACGTCAAGTACGGCCTCGACCCGCAGGAGGCGGCCCTGCGCGCGGGCGACCGCCCCGGGCCGGAGTGGGGCAGGGAGCCCGAGTCCCTGTACGGCCGCCTCGGCGCGGGCGAGTCCCCGCTGACCGGCGGCGGCACTCCCGTATCCACCCTCCCCGGCGACTACCCGTCGTACTATGCGGCCGTGACCAGGGCCCTCAACGACGACGGTCCCAACCCGGTGACCGCTCTGGAGGCGGCCGCCGCACTCGACGTGCTCGAGGCGGCCCGCCGTTCGGCCCGCGACGGAGTGGCGGTGACGCTGTGACGCACAACACCGAGATCACGCCGAAGTTCCACCCGGAGATCACTCCGCCCCTGGAGGAACTGGAGGCCCAGGAACGCCGCCTGGTCTTCAGCCAGTTCACCTACGAGGACGCGTGGGCGCTGGGTTCGCTGCTGGTGGAGCTGGCCCGGGAGCGCCAGGCGCCGGTCGCGATCGACATCCACCGCGGAGGCCAGCAGCTCTTCCACGCCGCGCTGCCGGGCTCGACCCCCGACAACGACGCCTGGATCGCCCGCAAGCGCCGGGTGGTGGAGCGCTACGGCTCGGCCTCCTACCTGGTCGGCGCCCGCTTCCGCGCCAAGGGCTCGACCTTCGAGGACTCCTCCCGCCTGGACCCCGACGAGTACGCGGCACACGGCGGCTCCTTCCCGATCAACGTCCTGGGCGTGGGCGTGATCGGCTCGGTGACGGTGAGCGGGCTGCCGCAGCTGCAGGACCACCGGTTCGTGGTGGAGGCGCTGGAGGAGTTCCTCAAGCGCTGACGGGATCGCCGAACGGGGATTAACGCGAGGCACCCTCCGGTTGGCACCGCTGTAGAGCACACCGACCGGAGGGACCGCATCCGTGAGTGACGCCTTGAAGCAATCCGTCGGCCGCTACGGCATCTGGAGCGTCGGCCTGCGCTCGGAGGACCCGTCCCTCCGCAGCGAACTGGCCGACTCGGCGGCCGAGTTGGAGGAGTTGGGCTTCGGGGCCGTGTGGCTGGGCGGCAGCAGCGCCGCCCGCCATGCCGTCCCCCTGGTCGAGGCGACCTCGAGGCTCACCGTCGGCACGAGCATCCAGTCGATCTGGCAGTACGAGGCCGCCGAGAGCGCGGCGGGCTTCGCGGACCTGGAGGCGTCCCACCCCGGCCGCTTCGTCCTCGGCCTCGGCGTCAGCCATGCCAAGATCGCGGACCAGTACCGCCGCCCGTACTCGGCCCTGGTCGCCTACCTCGACGCCCTCGACGAGGCAGGCGTCCCCGCCGACCGCCGCGTCCTGGCCGCGCTCGGCCCCAGGAGCCTGGAGCTGGCCCGCGACCGCTCGGCAGGCTCGGTCCCGTATCTGGTCACCGCCGAACAGACGGCCAGGGCCCGCGAGATCCTGGGCGAATCCCCGCTTCTGGCACCGGAGTTGAAGGTCATCCTGGAAACGGACCCGACCCGCGCCCGCGCCGTGGCCCGCGGCACCCTGGCCATGTACCTCGCCCTCCCGAACTACACCAACAACTTCCTCCGCAACGGCTTCACCGAGGAGGACCTGAAGGACGGTGGCAGCGACCGCCTGGTGGACGCGGTGTTCGCATGGGGCGACGACTCCACGATCCGCTCCCGCATCGAGGACTTCCTGACAGCGGGCGCAGACCACGTAGCCCTACAGGTACTGGACAACGGCTCCCGCGACACCCTCCCGAGGGAGGCATGGCACAGACTGGCCGCTCTGCTGGCGTGACCCTTCGGCTCTGGCGTTTGCTTTTAGGGGCGCGGGGAACTGCGCGATCAGCCACGGACGGCCCGCAGCCGACGAACGACCGCAGTTCCCCGGCTCTCCCAGCGGAGCGTCTACGCGTCCTTCAACTCCTGCCGCTGCCGACCAAGCCCAGAAATCTCCAGCTCCACAACGTCCCCGGCCCGAAGAAACGGCTTCGGCTCAGGCCGCCCAAGAGCAACCCCCGCCGGCGTACCGGTATTGATCACATCACCCGGATACAGCGTCATGAACTGACTGACGTACCGCACGACTTCACCCACCGGAAAGATCTGCTCGGCAGTCGTCCCGTCCTGCTTCAGCTCCCCGTTGACCCAGAGCTTCAGCGACAGATCCTGCGGATCGGCGACCTCATCGGCCGTCACCAGCCACGGCCCCAGCGGATTGAACGTCTCGCAGTTCTTCCCCTTGTCCCAGGTCCCGCCCCGCTCGATCTGGAACTCCCGCTCGGACACGTCGTGCGCCACCGCATACCCCGCGACATGCCCGAGCGCGGCCTGAGCCGACTCCACATACCGAGCCGTACGCCCGATGACGACCGCCAGCTCGACCTCCCAGTCGGTCTTCACCGACCCCCGAGGCACCAGCACCGTGTCGTTCGGCCCGACGACCGTGTCCGCGGCCTTGAAGAAGATGACCGGCTCGGCGGGCGGCTCGGCCCCGGTCTCGCGCGCGTGGTCGTGGTAGTTCAGCCCGATGCACACGATCTTGCCGATCCGCGCGAGGGGCGGCCCGACCCGCAGCCCGGCGGCGTCCAGCGCGGGCAGCTCTCCGGCGTCCGCGGCGGCCCGGACCCGGCCGAGCGCGGCGTCGTCGGCGAGCAGCGCCCCGTCGATGTCCGGGACGACCCCGGAGAGGTCCCGCAGCACCCCGTCGGCGTCGAGCAGCGCGGGCGCCTCCGCTCCCGGCGTACCGACTCGCAGCAGCTTCATGATCACAGTCTCCCTCGATCGCGGGTGCCCGCCGACGGGTGCAGCCATCGGAGGACTGGTCGATCCTCCAAGCTGGGCGTCCAGTCCGCAATACCCGGTTCACGGACTGGACCGGTCAGGAGTAGAGCACCGCTCGCTCGACCGCACTCCAGGTGGTGCTCGTCACCACGTACAGCGCGGCGGCCAGCGGCACCACCGCCACGGTGAAGAGCGTGAAGAAGGACATGAACGGCATGACCTTGCTGACCGCGCCCACCCCACTGGGCTGTTCCGGGACGGCGTTGTCGGCCATCATCCGCCTGGTACGCCGGTAGTTGAAGGCGGCAACCACCGCGACCACGACGAACAGCCCGAGGTACACCAGTCCCGCACCCCCGAACACCCCACCGTCTCCGAGCGCGTCCATCCACCGCCCGCCCAGCGGCGCGGCGAACAGCTGGTGAGCGAGCAGACCATTGCTTTCCCCGCCGATGCTCGCGCTCGAGAACAGGTGGTACAGCAGGAAGAACGCCGGCAGTTGCAGCAGCCCGGGCAGGCACCCGGAGACCGGCGACACCTTCTCCTCGGCGTGCAGCTCCAGCACGGCCTGCTGGAGTTTCTTGGGGTCGTCCTTGTGCCGGGTGCGCAGCTCGGTGATCTTCGGCTGCAGCGCGGTGCGCGCCTTCTGGCCACGCGCGGCGGCCCGGGACAGGGGATGCACGAGCAGTCGTACGAGAGCCGTGAACAGGACGATCGCGGCGGCCGCGGCGGTGGCGCCGAACAACGGCTGGACGAGATGGGCGAGTTGCTCTACGAGATCGGCGAACACTGAGAAAACGGACATGGGTGAGCCCTCCGAGGGTCATGCCGGAATGTGGTCGTGACGGCATGACGACCCTCGCGAGGGCGGTCGGTGGTGTGTGCCCTACGCGACGGTCGCCGGAAGGGCGAGTCCGGGCGCTCGGGGGCGGGTGCGCCCCTTGGCGTCGGGGTCGCGTTGCGGCAGGAAGGCCGTACGGCGGGCGCGGTCCCGGATCGCCGTCCGCACCCGCGTCGGCGGCACCGCGGGCGCGCAGCGCGCGGCGACCAGGGCGCAGGCGGCGAGCGCGGACCCGGCCGCGGCGGTCGCGGCGAGCGCGACGGTGGCGGTGAGGGTGCCGGTGTCGAGCAGGGCGACCTGGACGAGCAGGAGGAGGAGTACGACGGCGGGGCGCATGGTCGCCCGGTCACGGATCATGCTCTGCGCCCCCTCTCGTACGTACGCCGACCGCTGTGTTCGTCCGTGTTCGTTATACCTGACCGGCCTCGGCAGGCAGCACGATGGGCTCCAGCAACCGCTTCGGCTTCAGCAGCGCCCGGCTGACCGGATCCGCCGGGTCCGGACTCAGCCCGGGCCCCGGCTCCATGAGAACGTCCTCGACCGGTACGACGGTTCCGCACGCGGCGCATTCGCCGTACGGCCCGAGTTCGGTGCCGCAGTCGGCGTGCCGGAAGTAGCGCAGCTGGCTCTCGTCGAAGTGCTCGCGGCCCCACCGGCCCAGCGAGCGCAGGGTGGGCCACAGCGCGATGCCGCGCTCGGTGATGACGTACTCGTCGCGCGGCGGCGACTCCTGGTACCGCCGCTTCTCGAGGATCCCCTCCGCGGTCAGCGACTGCAGGCGCGCGGCGAGGACCGCGCGCGGGATGCCGAGGTGGACGAGGAAGTCGTTGTACCGCCGGACGCCGTAGAGCGCGTCGCGCACGACGAGCAGCGTCCACCGCTCGCCGATGATCTCCAGCGCGCGGGCGATGGAGCACTCCTGTGTCGCGTAGTCCTTGCCCAGTGCCATGACGTCCACTGTAACCATTTTTCGAGGAGTTGGTTCAATGACCGAACCTATGGTGTTACGGTTCACGACATGACTAGGTTCAATGAACGAACCCTCACCGAGGTCGACGCGCCGAGCACGACGGGTACGTCGAGTACAAAGACACCGCCCCTTGCGGAGGCACCTCCGCATCCCCGTGCCACCCTCGCCCTGACCAGCGCGGCGACGGCCGTGACGTTGATGACCTACACCGCCCCGGTGGTCACGCTCCGGGACACCGCGGCCGCCCTGCACACCCCGCTCTCCGCACAGGCCTGGCTCATCAACGGCACCCCACTGGGCCTCGCCGCCCTGCTCCTGGTCGCCGGCAGTCTGGCCGACGACTACGGCCGCCGGCGCATCTTCCTGGCGGGCACGCTGACCTTGGGCATCACGACAGCCCTCGGCGCCCTTGCCTCCTCCACCCTGCAGTTCACGCTGGCCCGCATCGCGCAGGGCGCGGCGAGTGCGGCGATCCTGGCGAGCAGCCTGGGCCTGCTGGTCCACGCCTTCCCGACCCCACGCGGCCGACTGCACGCGACGGGCGTGTGGGGAGCGTTCGTGAGCGGCGGCATCGCGGTCGGCCCGCTGCTCGCGGGTGCGATGCCCGACTGGCGGGCGGCGTACGGCGTCCTGGGCGCGACGGCGCTGGTCGTGGCGGTCCTGGGGACGCGTACGTTGACGGAGTCCCGCTCGCCGAGGGGCGGCCGCCCCGACATCCTGGGCGCTCTGACCTTCGGCCTGGCGCTGGTGTCCCTGGTCGCCGCGCTCACCCTCGGCCGGGACGGCTGGCTGCGCGCGGAGGTGGGCCTTCTCTTCCTCGCGGCCGCGGTCCTGGTGGCCGTGTTCGCACTGCTGGAACACCGGACCACGACCCCCATGATCGACCTGAGCCTGCTGCGCCGCCCGGGCTTCCTGGCGTCGTCCGCGGGCGGTCTGTTCACGGGCCTCGCGGTGATCGGCCTCTTCAGCTTCCTGCCGGTGCTGTTCCAGCAGGTGCTCGGCCTGTCCCCCATGGACACGGCGTGGCTGTTCCTGCTCTGGTCGGGCCTGTCCTTCGCGGTCGCCCTGCAGGCCAAGCGCCTGGCGGGCCGCGTCCCGCCCCGCCACCAACTGGCCGTCGGCTTCGCCCTCCACGCGGCCGGCGTCCTGACGATGCTCGGCGCGATCGACTCCGGCTCCTGGCACCGCCTCCTCCCCGGCCTGATCCTGGGCGGCATCGGCAGCGGTCTCCTGAACGCCGCCCTCCCCCTCCTCTCGGTCGAATCGGTCCCGGCAGCCCGGGCCGCCATGGGCTCCGGCGCCCAGCAGACCTTCCGCTACATCGGCTCCTGCGCCGGAGTCGCCCTGACGATCGCCACCGTCACGTCCTCGAGCGGCGGCCTGGGCCACGGCGCGAACATCGCACTGCTGGTGTCGGCGGGGCTGGCGCTGTCGGCTGCGGTGGCGGTGCTGGTGCTGCGCGAGCGGGGCTGAGCGCGAGGCCCACCAAGTCACCCTGAGAACTCTCAGGTTCCCGTCCGATCGCCTGCGCTCCACGATGTGGAGGAGCAAGCCGGCCCGGCATCTTTCGACGGTCTTCGAAGTGTTGGCGGCTGCCTCTGGGCCGCACCTACGTTGAGGCGCCGGGGAATCGACGACAGGGGGACACCATGGAGAGTCACGTCCGTCACGCGGGACCAATGCGCCGTCGCGCCGCTGCGTTGGCCGGCGCACTGGCGCTGGCCGGAGTTGCGGTGGGCGCGTCCGCCTCGCCGGCATCGGCCGCGGGCTGGGCCTGCGACCACGACGGGCACACGGTGTGGTGTGCGTCGGTGACCGGCATCTCGGCCGGGTCCTACCTGGCCTCCCACAACGGGCCGTCCTACGGCTCGGGCACGACCGGGCACCGCTACTACAACGGCAACACGATGATGCTGGCCTGCTGGACCACGGGCGACGGCGACGCGGACGGCCACGGCGACCACTACTGGTTCGCACTCGACTTCGACAGCGACAGCGGATACATCAACGACTGGTACGTGACGACCGGATCGCCTTCCCAATGGCAGCCGCACGTACCGCACTGCCGGTGAGAACAGCGCAGCAAGCACCCGCCCCCCACCTACGCTCCCGTCAGGAGATCACCATGCGCCGCGCCTTCGTCGTGCTACTGGCCTGCCTGGGGCTGACCGCGCCCGTGACCGTCGCCGCATCCACGGCCGCGTCCGCCTCACCGGTCCTGTCAGTGCAGACCGCCGCCTGCAACTCGGGCCATGTCTGCATCTACAAGGGCGACATCTGGGACGACAGCCCCAATCACGCAAAGGTGTACGACTTCTACTACTACGGCACGTACAACGTGCACAATCTCATCGGCGACTACACCGTGCTGAACTGCCAGACAGGCGGCGCAGGCGTCAAGGGATTCAGGGGATACAACGGCACAGGAAGCGTGACGTGGGATCTCGACGCAAACAACTGCGCGGGCGGTCTTTGGACGGACCTCACCCCGACGAACTCGGTGAGGCTGTACGCCTGACCCCGCTCTTGTACGAGGGCCCGCCAACATACTGGCGGGCCCTTTCCGCTACCTAGGAGTTGTCTTCAAATGTCACGCCCACATCAGCAGCGATGCGAGGGTGACGGCTGCTTGGTAGGACTCGGCGGTCTTGTCGTAGCGGGTCGC